>JADFKG010000155.1 GCA_022565075.1 Chloroflexota bacterium
CTTCGGTCGCCCCGATCCGGCTCAGCAACGTCGCGACTGAGGCAGCAACAAGCGCCGCTTTGATGCCGGTGGATTTGCTGAAGATACTGCGCCACGACGCGGGCCTCGGCGGCGCGCAGGAGGATGGCTGCCCCGCCATGGCCAGCGCGCAGGAGGATGGCTGCCCCGCCATGGCCAGCGCGCAGGAGGATGGCTGCCCCGCCATCGCCAGCGCGGTAACGATCACGGAGTCATAGCGCCGGAGGGCTGAGAGCCTGAGGTTCGAACCGCCGCCGGCAACGGCGGCGGTCTTGCTTGCGCGCCGTTAGCCGCGCAGCTCGGTGATCGCGCTCTTATCCGCGACTTCGAGGCCGCGTTTGCCGAGGACGACCGCCTGCTGGCCGATCGTCTCGAATCCGGTACCGACGGTTCCGCCGTCGAGGAAGCGCTTGTTCATGTTCTCCAGGATGACGCCCAGCTTGAAGTGCGCGAGCACTGTGTAGAAGTCGAGACTGGAGAGGTCGGCGCCGCTCTTCTCTTCGTAGCGCGCCGCTGCCTCTTCCCACGTCGGGAAGCCGGGCAGCGTCATCACGGACGTCGCGCCGATGGTCAGCTGTGTGCTCGTCGGGTTGCCCCAGTACATCTGCAGCAGGCCCATATCGGCCAGTGAGTCGCCCAGGGTGCACATCTCCCAGTCGAGAACGGCGATGATGTGCCCTTCGTCGTTGAGGATCGCGTTGTCCAGGCGGTAGTCGCCGTGGACGATGCCGAGCCGGCGCTCCTCAGGGATCGCCGCCTGAAGGCGCTTCGCCAGCTCGTCCAGCTCCTCCGTCTCGCGGTAGCGGATCGTCTCGAGCTGCTCGCTGAAGCGGCGCACCTGGCGTTCCAGGTATCCCTTCGGCTTCCCGAAGTCTTCCAGGCCGATCTCTTCCGGGTGGAACGAGTGCAGCCGGACGAGCACGTCCACCAGCTCTTCGCCGATCTTGCGGCGTTCGTCTTCGTCGAACTTTGCGCCCACCTCGTTCGGGTCGACGGCGATGATGCCGTCTACGAACTCCATCACGTAGAACTGGGCGCCGATGACCGAGTCGTCCGTGCAGAGCGCGTACGGCTTCGGTACGGGGAATCCGGTGGGCTCTAGCGCGGAGATGATGCGGAACTCGCGGGCCATGTCGTGCGCCGTCTTCTGTACGTGAGAGAGCGGTGGCCGGCGCACCACCCAGGGCCGCCCATCCTCCGTCTCGACGCGGTAGGTGATGTTGGAGCGCCCGTGGCCCACGACCTGCGCCGAGAGGCTCTTCACGGGCTCTACGTGCTCGCTAAACCAGGGCGTGAGCTTGTCGAGGTCGATTCCGGGCGGGCTAGAGGTGGTCATCGTCGTGACATTCTACAGTACGCGCCTGCAGTACGCGCCTACGCGGGCTCTCGCAGCTGCGCCAGTGCCGCGGCGGCGCCCGTTACCATCGTCCGGCCGTCGTCCGCGACCTCAAGCAGGCGGAACCCCTGCTCAATGCGCTTGCCGGCGACGGTCGCGTTGCCGGCGAAGACGCCGGCAACGACGCCGTGGCGCTTGCAGGCGGCCTCGACGCTGGTGATGGCGGACACGAACTCGGCGGCGTCCTGGTCGGTCGACGGCGGCAGGCCCAGGGAGACGCTGAGGTCGCTCGGCCCGATGAAGGCGACGTCGACGCCGGGCGTGCCGACGATCTCGTCGACGTTGGCCAGCGCCTCGCGAGTCTCGATCATCGGGATGCAGAGGACTGTTTCGTTGGCGCGGCTGAAGTAGTCTGGTCCGGCGTAAAGAACGGCGCGGGCCGGCCCGTAGCTGCGGATGCCGTCCGGGGCGTAGCGGCAGGCCGCGACCGCTGCTTCAGCCTCCGCGCGTGAGTTGACCATCGGGATGATCACGCCGTAGGCGCCGGCGTCGAGCATCTTCATGATGATCCCGGGCTCGTTCCACGGCACGCGCACGATCGGTACGGTGTCGGTGGTCGAGATCGCCTGCAGCATCGTGACGGCGACCTGATATTCGATCGCGCCATGCTGCATGTCGACGCACAGCCAGTCGAAGCCGGCGTGGGCCATCATCTCCGCCGACGTGCTGGACGGAATGCCCAGCCAGCCACCGAGTGCCGGGTGGCCCTCTGCCCACAGTTCTTTCAGCCGGTTCTCACGCATCGGCGATCATTATAGGCTGGCCAGTGCCCGCTGAGGCGGATAAAGTACGGGAGCAAACGAAAGAGGGGCGAGACGATGGCGACATATCTTGAGCTGAACAAGAACCTGACCGAAGAGGAAGAGGCGATCAAGCAGCAGGTCCACCGCTTTGCGGTCGACGTCCTGCGGCCGGCGGCGATGGAGCTGGACAAGATGCCGCCGGAGAAGGTGATCGACGAAGACTCACCGTACTGGGACGTCTTCCGAAAAGCCTACGAGCTGGGGTACAGCCGGAGCTACCTGCCGGCGGCGCTAAACGGTCCCGGTCTCTCCCCGCTGGCCCGCCACATCTTCACGGAAGAGATGGGCTGGGGCAGCGCCGACTTCGCCGTCGGCATCGGCGTCACCTCGTTCCCGTTCGGCTACGCTGCGATGAGTGGCAACCAGGACATCCTCAAGGACCACGTGTTGCCGTTCACGCAGGACAAAGAAGCGCGCTTCATCGGTTGTTGGGCGATCACCGAGCCGCAGCACGGCTCCGACATGCTGATGGTCGGCACGCCCCAGTTCAAAGAGCCGGAGGCGGTGGGTGACGTGCGTGCCCGTCTCGACGGCGACGAGTGGGTGATCAACGGCCAGAAGTCGGCGTGGGTCTCCAACGGCACCGTGGCCACGCACGCACTGCTCTTCCTGAACACGGATCAGAGCCGGGGACAGGAGGGAGGCGGCGTCGCCTTCGTCCCGCTCGACCTGCCGGGTATCACGAAGGGTAAACCGCTCGACAAGCTCGGTCAGCGGGCGCTCAACCAGGGCGAGATATTCTTCGACAACGTTCGCTTGCCGAAGCCGTTCATGCTCGTCGAGCCCGGTGGTTACCCGTTCATGATCCACTCGGTGCTGGCCAGCGCCAACGCCTTCATGGGCGCCACGTTCACCGGACTGGCTCGCGCCGCCTTCGAGGAGGGCCTGGACTACGCGCGCAACCGCGTGCAGGGCGGCAAGCCGATCACAGAGCACCAGGCGGTGCAGCTGAAGCTGGCCGACATGTTCATCAACGTTGAGGCGGCGCGCCAGTTCTCGCGCGCCGCCCTGATCTACAACGCAGAGACGAACCCGCCCGAAACGCAGTACTCACAGGCTTCTAAGATCTTCTGCACGAACACTGCGTTCAAGGTGGCGAGCGACGCGCTGCAGCTGCACGGTGGAATGGGTCTCGCCAAGGAGATGCTGATCGAGAAGCTCTTCCGTGACGCCCGCGCCTCGCTGATCGAGGACGGGACGAACGACGTGATGGCGCTCTCTGCCGCTCGCAAAATCATCGACACGTACTAGCCGCAGGACGCTGCAGGTGGCCTGTGGCGCTTTGTGTGCGTCTGACGTAGAGCGCGCTCCCTCGGTCGTAGCCTGAGGCTCTTGCAGGATGCCGGGCACGGCACACTCGATGGTCAGGGCGTTATCCTCAGCGACCACGATTCGCTCTACGAGAGCGCGAAGTAGTGCCTTCCGCTCCTCTAGCGTCATCGCTTCCGATATCTGCTCGATCCGCCCGGCGATTGTGCGGGCCACACGCTCGATGTCGTCAACGTGCTGCTTCTGGCGCTTGCCCTCCTCGACGCGGCCAAGCGCCTCTTCAAGCTCGACGACCTCGGCGTCCAGCCGGGCGAGCTGGCGTTTGAGTTGGCCTTCCGTGATCGTCCCCTTGGCGCAGAGGGCGACCAGCCGGTCGCGCTCCTCGTCCGCCTGCGCCAGCTTTCGCTTGACGTCCTCGGCTCGGCCTTCCTCAGAATCTTGCTCGGCGAGGAGTTGGTCGGCGTGAGCCACGCACGCCACCAGCACGCGGCGCGGGTCGCGGAATGCGTCCACGACCGATGACCACACCGGGTCTTCGATCAATCGCGCCGAGATTCTCTGCTTCGGTCGACAGGGGCTCCCGTAACTCCCCTGCCCGGCGCACTCGTAGTAGCGGTAGCGGTAGGTCTTTCCCTTGACAGTCTTGCGTATGGTTTTCCCGTACAGCACTCGACCACAGTGACAGCGGAGGAGCCCCGAGAGAAGATACTCGGTCTTGCGGTCTGCCGGGAGCTTACCCCAACGCGCGTTCCGCTTGGCGCGCTCTGCCGCAGCGATGAACTCCTCTTCGCTCACGATCGTCGGGCAGTCGATCGGAATCCACGCGTTCGGCTCGTCCTTCGGACGGCGCTTCCGGTAGAGGACGCCTTTCCTCTTGCCCGCGTCCGGATTCGCTTCCGTCTTGTTGTAGTAGGCTTCGCCGACGTAGACCCGATTCGTGAGAATCCGGGAGACCTGGCCCCGCCACCAGCCCTTCTTCGTGCCGTCGACAGAGGTGGGGCTGGCGTGATCTGCCTTGGTCGCCACGCCCTCCGCGTTGAGGCTGTCGGCGATCTTGCGCTGTGAGAGGCCGTCCTTGTAGTACATACGGAAGATGCGCCGCACGACCC
>JADFKG010000015.1 GCA_022565075.1 Chloroflexota bacterium
CGTTTCGAACAGGCCGGTGAGGGCGGCGTGCTTCGGTACGTGAACGCCGACTCGGACTACGATCCGCAGGAGTAACGTCTCTGCGAGCACCGCGGCGAGGAGCGCGATGGTCAGGGGGCGAAAGCCCGCAGCGAGCGATTCGAGAAGCGTTAGTCGCCTTGAGGCTGCGCGCCGTGAAACGGCTGTGCCGAGCATCGTCTACTGCTGCTTGCTTCTCTGCCACCCACGAAAGGCCAGCGCACCGGTCAGAGCCGCGACCCCGATCGCGATGAGAGCTATCTGCCAGACTTCGATGCCGCCTCCACTGTCAGCGATCTCGTCAGACAGAGTTAGGGTCAGGAACTGGGACACGGACTTGATCCCGTTACGCTCGTTCTTTGCGCCGTCCCAGACGGCAAAGGCCACGTTGGTAGATTCGTTCACGGAGAACCGGGAGTACCCTTCGCCGCTGTCGAGATCCCGTGCGAACAAGACTCGCCATGAGCCGTCGCGCCACTCACCGCTACCGTCTACGATCTGGTCGTCGGCCTGCGTGAGAGTCCCGAAGCTGCCAGCGAGGAGATTGTCTACGGGCGTCGTGCGGTCGGTCTGTGCAAAGATGTTGCCAGCGGATCTGGCCGGATAAAACACGTCTTCGTCTTCAAACGGATAGGTGTCGACCAAAGCGTTGGGGTAGGCGTCATCGATGCCAACGTAACCCTCGTCAATGTCGTTCTGCCAGGCACCCTTCCACTGCCAGACGTTCACCGGCGCGGTCGGGTCGCCCATGCAGAATGAGGGCACGGACTCACCCTCACTGACCGGGAACTGCACCGCGACAGCGTCCGTGAACTCGGTCTGGCTGCTCACCAAGAGGTCTTCGGTGTCGTCCTGCCACTCAAGGAGCACGTAAAGGCGGTCGTTGTCGTGCAGGGCGCGGGCGGTGACCGTGCGATCGCCACCACCCTTCGGCTGGATCACCAGTTGACCGCTCAACGGTGCCTCAATCGGGCCTGCGCCCTTCCAGACGCCATCGAACGGATCGTCCAGAGGCACCTCTGCGTCCGCCTGCTTGGCGACGAGGGTGACGGTTTGGGAGGAAGCCAGGCGCATATCGCCCAGGGTCAAGACGATGGCGGTAGCCAGGGCCGCGAAGATGATCGCAGTCACGGTCCATCTAGTAGTAGATTGCATCGCTGACTCCTGATCTCCTACTGGCATATCTCGCCGATTGGGCAGCTGGACTCATCAGAATCTTCCGAGCGCCATTCCTGGCTGGCGAGCGCGACTTCGGGGTTGACTCTCAAGAAGGCCACTTCACTCGAAATAAACTTCTCAAGTAGCGACGCCAGGCAGCCGTAGTAGCCTCCGTCGGCCCTCTGATCGAGAAGGCGCGCGAAGTGAATGCCCCAGCGTCCCAGGTGATCTCGAATGAACTTGCGCTGGGTCTCTCGGCAGAAGCGCGCTCTGGCCGGGTCGTGATGAGTCTGCGCGTAGGCCTCTTTGTACGTGAGGAAGTGCATGAACTCGAGTTCGACGCTGATGTGGTCTACGCGCTCGCTTTCAGCTAGCGTCAGGCCGAACGCCTTGAAGAAGCCCGCGATGTCCGCCAGTTCGGTCGTCTCCTGGAATATCTCCTTGGCCGTGTAAAAAGCCTCGCAGGGCGGGCAGTCTGCTGATACGACGTGAGAAAAGATGTGCCCGTGTAGACTCTTCAGTTCGGACGGGCTGAGATCGGCCATCTGATCGCCGAACGCGGCTAGTTCGGGGTCCAGGTCCACGGGCAGGAACGCCGTCGCCTCTCGGGCCTGGGGCAGATCGGTCTCGACCATCGCCGCGACGACATCGTCATCAGGGTAGATCAAGGCCTGAGACAACAGCTGATATATGCAAGCACGTGCGACGGCGCGGCTGGCTACAACTTCTTTTCGCAGTTCTGTCGTTTGTGTGACCATGACGCCCTCTTAAATCGAGTTCTGGTACTGCTGGCCCCGCTCGATGATGCCCTCGTCTACGGACACGCGCACGACCTCGTTGTCGTCCCGGTCGAAGCCAATGATCGTATCGTTGTACATCTGCCAAGTACGGCCGTTGATCTCGGTCTCTGATACCAGTTCGCCGTCTTCGATCTCGTATCTGAAGATGATGGTCTGAGTGGTGCGGAAGAGCTGAAGGACGGCCAGCAGTTCACGTGATGGGTTGGTGTAGCGCTCGATGGCGTCGTCCACGCCGGGACCGAACATCTGGCGCAGGTAAGGTCGCGGCACCCACCGCGGCGGAATGTAGTAGATGTTGGGCTCCGTGCCGAACTGCGGATAGAGAGGCAGCGCCACCCTCTCCTGGCGGATGAGATAGTAGAGAGGGTTGAAGCGGTCCTCAGCCCAGTCCCCGTTCTCTATCTTTACAAGACCCTGGAGACGAATCTTTCCCACGCAGGTGGCGACGCAGCGTGTCTCCATCGGTACGCCATTAGTCAGAGGGTCGCTCCCCTCAACTCTTGGGTAGCAGCCGACGCACTTTTCGCTCACGCGCGTCGTTGGCCGGTACATCGCCTTCTTGTAGGGACATTGCTCGACGCATTTGCGGTAGCCCCGGCAGCGCTCCTGATCGATGAGGACGATGCCGTCTTCGGGCCGCTTGTAGATGGCGTTGCGCGGACAGGCCGACACGCAGCCTGGGTAGGTGCAGTGATTGCAGATGCGCTGGAGGTAGAAGAACCAGGTGTTGTGTTCGGGCAGCTGAGCGCCGTCCGTGTGGTATACGCCGGGGACGCCGGCTGGTCCCTTTGGCGTGTCTTCGTAGAGGTTTGGGCCAGTCCACTCTTCTTCCGTCGGCAGATAGCCGATCGCGTTCTCGTCGCCGGTGGCGGCGGCGGCCTCGAAGATAGTCTGACCGTTGTACGTGCCGTAGGGTGATCTGTCGCCTCGCTGAGAGCTGTCCCACTTCTGGCCGCCGGGGTTCGCCTTCTCAAGCATCTCCAGCAGCTTGACGTCCCAGTGATGAGGGTAGCCTCCGTAGGGCTTGCTCTCCACGTTGTTCCACCACATGTATTCTTGCCCGCGGCTGAACGTCCACGTGGACTTGCAGGCCATAGTACAGGTCTGACAGGCGATGCAGCGGTTGATGTTGAACACCGCAGCGAACTGCCGATCGGGATGAGCTTCCTCAAGCCGGTAGTCCATCTCCCGTCCTAGTTGCCAGTTGTATACCTTGGCCATCGTTGTTACCTTTCGCTGGCGCTAAGCCTCATCGACCTGGACTAGCCCTCCGGCCAGGTACTTGTTCATCATTTCACTTTCGTTCTTCGGCGTTCGGCCGGTCGTCCCGGGTGTCCAGAGGCCCTGGCCGTCGAGACCGCCTGATTCCGCCTTTGTGACCTTGACGAGCGTCTCCTTGGGAACGGTGTTGAGCGCGTGATTGTCCGCTTCGCCGCCGAACATGAAGGCGAGTTCGACCTTCTTCTTGTGAAACAGTGTGTCGGTCTGGTGCATCGGCATCTGCCAGTCGCGTGTGATGCTCTGCTGGGATCCGTAGCGCATATTGGACTGGTAGCCGGTGCCCTCGGACAGGGCTCGGCCGTCCGGGCGCGTCTCGTGCGCCAGGACGGACCTCTCCGTGGCCATATTCGGAGAGTGCTTCATCATGATCACGTTGTATGGGTAGGCCGGGTTGTACCTGGCGCGCAGCTTCAGCCGCGCGACTTTGTAGAAGGGGTCGTCTTCTGACCAACCGTAGTAGGGACGATCAGCCGGGTTGGCGTCGACGTAGACGTAGTCACCGTCCTCAATACCGAGGTCCTTTGCCGCCTCCGGGTTCATATGCAGCTGGTGCTCACCGGCGCCAGGCAGCCGCTTGTCCGCGCGATATGGGTCCCCGAAATTGGAGTCCCAGATCTGGTGCCAGTCGACACTGCTCCACTGGGAGTGGACGCGGTGCCGTGTCTTGGGGGTCAGACAGTAGAAATGGAACCCTCCGTGCCAGAGCGGGTTCTTTGTCTGTTTGACTTCGGCCCAGGACATCTTGTTGTTGGCGATGGTGCGAAGGTCGCCGTCCAGGACCTCGTTCTGCAGCATTTCGGGAGTGATGCCGTAGTTGTTTGGCCGGATGTATGGGTTAGTGCTGACGATGACGTTGGGAAGGTACGGCGTGGCTTCGGGGCCCTCGCGATGCACGATGAAGTTCTCGCCGTATTCGATCGCTTCGGGAATGTCGCAGTAGGCGTTGAGGCGTCCGGTGTCCGTGAAGAACGGCACGTTGTCGTTCATCTGCTCCCAGAAGGGAATCCGTGGGTAGGTGCGGAACATCATCAGGGCGGCGCCAGGCTCGCCGTACTTACCGTCCATGATGTCGCTGACCTTGTAGCCTGTAGTCGTCGTGGAGGAGTCCAGGAGGCGCTGCATGTACACCTCGGGCCGGCCCTCGAGCGCGAACTTCCAGTAGTCGGCCATGCGCGGGTCGTTGATCTGCTCCCCGAGCCTCTTGGCCATCTCCGCGATGATTGTGACGTCGTCCTTGCTGTCGTAAAGCGGTTGGATGCCGCCCTTGCCCCAGATCTGAAGGAAGGGGTTCGAACACGATGCGGTGATCTCCAGCGCCTGGAACTCCATCCAGGAGTTGGCAGGGAGCAGGAAGTCCGAGTACTCGCCGGTCGCGGTCATCTCGATGTCCTGGTTGATGATGAGGTCGACCTTGGGGTTGACGTTCTTGATCTGTTCGTACGCCCACTTGGCGTTGTTGATGATGTTCACGTTGTTGAACCACATCATCTTCGTTGGGGTGGGCATGTGGGTCTGACCGGTGAAGTTCTTGCGGCCTTGAGCGGGCGTATCGACGATCAGTGCCTGATCGCCGTGGTCCCAGTAGGCCGGCTCCTCGTCCTTGGCGTGGCCCTTGACGATGATGTCTTTGCCGGATGCGGCAGGATCGAGGTTTGGCCGCAACGGGTCCTCGGCGACCCACCCTTTGAACCCCGGGCCAGTCCAGGGAGAGCTCTGAAAGAGGGCTGCCTTGTAGTTTCCGGCCCACTGGTGGCAGCCGGCGCCCGGCTTGCCGATGTTGCCGGTCAGCATCAGGGGAAGGTACGTGGCGCGGTTGTGCAACGTTGCGTGGAACCAGTGCTGGATGCCCTCACCGACGTGGATTGCGACCGGGCTGATCGTCGCGATGTCTTCGGCAAGCCGCTCAATCAGATCCTTCGGCGCCCCACAGATCTCGTGGACGGTATCGAGGTCGTAGTCCCGCAGGTTGATCTTGTACATCTCCCACAGGCTCATCACTTCGACCTCCGTGCCGTCAGTGAGAGAGATCGTCCCCGTGTACTCCAGCGAGGGATCGATGCCTCTTTGAGTCATTCGCTCGCCGAGGTCGTCGCGCGTAATGGCCTTAAGGCTGTTGCTATTCTGGTCGAACACTACGTAGTCACCGAGCTGCTCGTATTGCTCCCGGGTGAGCCCCTGGGTGGCGAAACTCGGGCCGTCCGCAGAAAGGCCGGGCTGGTAGCCCGGGAATACCTCGTCAGCGTGTAGTCGCTTGAGGTTATCGGTCCTCACCAGCAAGGGCAGATCGGTAAACTGCTTCACGAACTCCTCGTCGTGCCAGCCCTTGTCCATGATGATCTTCGACACGGCCAGGAAGATCGTCGTGTCGGAGATGCCGGGCCGCACGGAGAGCCAGTAGTCTGCTTTCGTCGCGGGGGGGCTGTACTCGGGCGAGATGACGACGATCTTCGCTCCCCGCTCCATCGTGTTGTAGAAGAAGTGGGTATCGGGCATCTTGTTTTCGATCATGTTGACGCCGGCGTGGATGTGCAGCTTCGTATTGATCATGTCGTTCAAGTCGCAGTCAGATGTCTGCAGCCCGTGCACGAATGGCTGGCCGGGGGCCTGGTCGCCGTGCCACGTGTAGTTGGACCAGTTGCGGCCCCCCAGCGCGTCATCGGGATCGATTCCGCGAACGTGGCTGTCGAGCAAGGCCAGCATGTTGGAGAAGCGGTACATGCCGTACTTCCCGATTACGCCCAGCAGACCCATACCGCCACGCAGCTTGAGGGTTCGAGTACCAGCGCCGTGCATCTCTTCGATCATCTCGGGCTGGTAGCCTTCGTCTCGCAAGCGCTGGGCGCCCTCCTCGCCGCTGTAGGCTTTCGCTATGGCGACCATGCCTCGCGTGGCATAGTCGTAAGCCTCGTCCCAGGAGAGGCGTTCGAACGTGTCTTGGCCTCGTGATGTGAACTTGTACTTGTCGCGGTTGTCGGGCGTTAGCTCTGGAAAACTATCGTCCGCCCACTGCTTCCAGCCGGCTCGTACCATCGGGTGCTGAAGCCGGTACGGGCCGTATACCCGCCGGTGCATCGTCAGGCCTTTCGAACAACCTCGTGGGTTCCAGTGCTCTGTAGCGCGATTGCCATCCAGGTCGGTCAGGCGGCCGGAGTCGTAGTTCTGTTCGATCCGTGCGACGATGCCGTTTCGCCTGAAAGCCCGGAGGCGGCAGGCGTGCGTGTCGTTGGGCGAGCAAACGAACGTAAAGCTGTCGTCGTAGGCATACTGGTCGCGGTAGACGGTCTCCCAATCGCGGTTCGGGTATTCCTCGAGCGGGTTGCCGATGGCGACGACCTCGAATCGGCGAAGCGCCAACGATGTGCCGCTGCTAACGATGGCGCCGGTGGCCAGCGCGGCTCCGCCTAGCTTGAGAAACCTTCGACGTGACAGCTTTTTCATAGTCTAGTCTCCAGGCGATAGAGTCGGGCCTGCTTTGACTCCGGTAACGGCCTCGATGCGCTCGCGAACGAATTCTTCGCCTTTGGCACGCAGAATCTGGTTTGGACCTCGATAGAAAGAGTTGCGGAAGAGCCTGAGAATACGTTCGCCGTTCCAGCCCATTCGGGCGTATTCCTCGATGAAGCACCCGGCCATCTCCTCCAGAGCCTTCTCGTCTGGGCCCCCTTTCATCTGAACTCCAACTAGCTCCAGCGGATCTTCGGGTTCGTGGATTTTCATCTCGGCGTCGTTGCCTTTCGGCGATCGAAGGCTAGACCGTAGCCAGTCGGACGTGAGATGTGAAGCATTGAGATCTTCTTGCTTTCATTGCAGCTAGCCTATCGTGATCTTCTGCACAATGTTCCACCGTGTCAGTCGGGTATGGCAGTGCGGAGTTGCGGGGTAGTGCCCTACTGGGCTGTGGGGTGCCAATATTACATCCGTATCTGGATGGGTCACGCAGCCAGCCTGTGGGGTGCCAAAATTACATCCGTATCTTGCGGAGGGCGTTCATCAAAGTGCGTCAGCCCAGGGGGACTATCAGTCGTGGAATGCCCCACACGGCGCCATCCGGCGCACGGAAATGGCTCAATGAATTGCGCCTGCGAGCAGTAAGGCGCACTTTACGGCCCTGATCGCCGGATCTGGGTTGACTTCCCCGCCCAGTTGAGTGAGTGATGTCAGTCGATGGTTAGCGAGTCACTCCAGTCACTTTCGTCCCTCTACATCACGTCCTGCGGTATCGAAGGGAAGTCGCCAGAGACGCTCCGATCCTACGCCGAGACGCTCAAGATCTTCATGCGGTCAGTGGACCACTTGGGCCTACCCGACGACCCGGGTCTGTTCCGGCCGGCCGACGTCTACGAGTTCCTGGGCCACATCGGGAGCACCGGAGTCTCCGCCATCACCCAGTGGAGACGGCAGCGAGAGACACGTGCCTTCTTCTCCTGGCTCCTCCGCCACGACTACATCTCGTCCAACCCGTTCATGAAGGTCAAGAACATCAAGGTCCCGCAGAAGATCGTCCAGCCGTTTACTCACGACGATATACAGCGACTCCTCAGCTACTGCGACGCCGGCACCCGGAAAGGGGCTCGGGACCAGGCTCTGATCCTGGTGCTCCTGGACACGGGCCTTAGGGCAAGCGAGCTGGCCAACCTGGAGTTGGGGGACGTCGACTTCGGCACCCAGCGGATGCTGATCAAGCACGCCAAAGGAAACAAGCAGCGGGTGGTCCGCTTCGGTGAGCGGGCGCGCCAGGCTCTGCAGCACTACATCCGATCGTTCCGGGGAGACGCACCAGGCTACTTGCTGCTGACTGCCCGCGGCGGCCGTCACCTGAACCGCAGCGCGATGCGGACGATCTTCCAGCGGCTGGGTGAGGAGTGCGGGATCCCCAAGGTGCACCCACACCGCTTCCGTCACACGTTCGCCACCTGGGCGATCGAGCAGCAGGCCCGGGAGATCGATGTCCAGCGCCTCCTTGGGCACTCAACGTCGGCGATGCTGCGCCGGTACACGGCCTCCTACGATGCGGAGAAGGCGGCTCAGGCCCACGCTTCGTTCAGTCCCGGCGACCGCCTCGCAACGCTCCCGGCAGTGTGAAGGCGCCAGCTCCTAGACCCCCGATTTCCCTGAAGCTCCCCCGAAGTTTCCGTATCTGGCGCCTTATCAATTGACGTGTTGGGCACTGGGTCGTTTTTCACCCCGTTCTTACCCCGGTTTCACCCCGGGTTTCGAAGTTGAACGCCAGCAGTTAGGCCACGCACGGTGTGACTTTTAATCCGGGAGTCGTGGGTTCGAATCCCACCGGGCCCTCCACGAATTCGTATCTGAAACCGACCCTCTCGACCGATGACTCCGGACGAAACGGGGCGCTTGACAGCAACGCTGACAGCAACCCGATGTGTAAGACCCCCCTAGAGGACCCTTCCTACTGAGACCCTCCCTTTACTGGTTCACGGCGGGATCCAAACTGAGCACTGCTCGTGCGTGCCGCACGATGTACAATTCGGCTTCCGGCAGCCCGAGGGTGATCGCAACATGGCCACGACGTCTCCTGATCACCGGCCCCTAGGCCCACTGGGACATCCATCCAATGACGGGTAATGTTGACGTCTTACAAGATAATCCACGTTCGGTGTGCTACAAACCAAGGCATGAGGACGCTGTCACGCCAAGCACTGCCTGTGAGGGGTTCGGGTTGAGGACGGTCAGAGCCGAGCCCGGGGCATCCACGCTCATCGAGAGCATGCGCGACATCGTGTACTCGCTGGAAAGTGCCCTCGCGGACGTTGTTGACAACTCCATCACGGCGCGCGCCCGGACCATCAACGTCTTCGCCGACTCGACGGGAACGGAGCCCCGCATCGCGATTCTGGATGACGGCGACGGAATGACCGAGGAGGAGCTGCTGTCGGCGATGCGCCTCGGCAGCCGCATATCTTCTTGGGGTCAGTTGTCACCATCTGGCTGTGACGCATGGCCCAACTACGAAGGTCGCAGCTGATTGCGTCTTGGTAGCTGACGGCCGGCATGCCGCCGCTCTACTCTTCCGGCGCGTCATGGCTGCCGAGTAGCGCGCGCAGCTCGTCAACCAGGCGCCGGAAGCCAATGTCCTTCAGCAGGCACGCCGTGGCGCCCGCCTGCTCGTACCGCACCCGCGTCTCGGCGTCAGCGAACGCGGTGAACACGACGAGCCGTGACGCCGGACTCGCCTGGCGTATCCGGGCACAGAGCTCGGCGGCGTAGGGCGCCGAGGTCGCGAAGTCGACGAGTATCAGGTCGGGGGTCAAGCGCGCGGCCAGGTCAAGCGCCTTCGTGGGGCTACTCGTGTCACCGACGACATCGAAGTCATCAAGACCGCGCAGCCTCCGCTCAGCGCCTGGCGCACATCGTCGCGCCCCTCGATTAGGAGGATCCTTGCCTTTCGTCCGGTCACCTTGTCACCGCGTAAATCTCGCACTCTGATACCGAAACGATAGCCCTTGTCCGCCCCGCTGTGATTGAGGCAATGCTCACTAACAAGGGGGGCCGTCTGGCACAGCGCAACTGCTATAATTCGCCCGCCGTGACCAATACTCAGGACGCACTCGAAGAGCTCCGGGCCTTGACCGAGGCGGGCGTCGCCCTGACGTCAGAGCTTGCCCTGGAGACAGTCCTGCAGAGGGTCGTCGACATTGCACGCGAGCTGATCGGCGCTCGATACGCCGCGCTCAGCGTCCTCGGGCCCAGTGGCGAGATCACGCGCTTTATTACCTCGGGCGTCTCAGCTGAGGAGCGCGAGGCCATCGGCGACGTACCTTCGGGAAAGGGACTCCTGGGCGTGCTCTTGCACGAGGGCGACAGCCTCAGGCTGGAGACGATAAGCGGCGATCCCCGCAGCGCCAGCTTCCCGCCGAGTCACCCGCACATGACGTCCCTCCTTGGCGTCCCCCTCATCTTCCGCAGCCGCATCATCGGCAACCTCTACTTGACCGACAAGATCGGCGAACGCGGCTTCAGTGACCATGACGAAGAGCTCGTCCGCCTCCTCGCCACACAGGCCGCCGTCGCCATCCGCAACGCCGAACTCCACGACAAGGCAGAGAGCGTCGCGCGGCTGGAGGAACGAGAACGCATCGGAATGGACCTGCACGACGGTGTAATGCAGTCGATCTATGCCGTTGGCCTCACGCTAGAGGACTGCGGCGAGCGCGTGGACGAAGCCCCGGATGAGGTCAAGGTGTCGCTGGAGGGCGCGATTAACGCCCTCAACGACGTGATCGGTGACATCCGCAGCTACATCTTCGACCTGCGCCCCCGCGTCTCAGTTGTCGCCGACCTGCCAGAGGCGATCCGGCACCTGGTCGACGATCTGCGTATCAACACGCTGATCCAGACCAGCCTGGAGATAGACGGCGAGCTGAGCGACGCCATCACGCAGGACCAGGCCCTCGCCCTCTTTCACATCACGCAGGAGGCGCTCAACAACGTCGCCAAGCACTCACAGGCCAAGTCCGCCAGCGTGCGCCTCGCGTGCGACGAGCACACGGTTTCGGTCGAGGTTCGGGATGACGGAATCGGCTTCGACGCCGAGCGCGAGCAGGCTCACGAACGCCACGGCCTGCGCAACATGAGAGACCGTGCCCGCAGTATCGGCGCTAGGTTACACTTGATCGGCAAGGCGAATGAGGGCACGACCGTGCGTGCTGAACTGTCGATTGGAGACTCCGCAGAGGCGCCATGAGCAAGCAGATCAAGATCCTACTCGTCGATGACCACGAGGTCGTTCGCATGGGTCTGCGCACACTGCTCGAGCGGCGGGAGAACATCGCCGTCGTGGGCGAGGCCGGCACCGTCGAAGAGGCGGTCGCCGCGGCCCAGCGTACGGAGCCTGATGTCATCGTGATGGACATCCGCCTTCCGGACGGCAGCGGCGTCGACGCCTGCCGCGAGATCCGCGGCCAGCGTCCGGAGACGAAGGTGATCATGCTCACGTCGTACGCCGACGACGAGGCAATCTACGGGTCGATCATGGCCGGCGCTTCCGGTTACCTGCTCAAGCAAACACGGGGCCGGGACCTTGCCTCGGCGATTGAGCGCGTCGCCGCCGGCGAGTCGCTGCTCGACCCCGGAATCACCGAGAAAGTGCTCAAGCGCATGCGGCAGCTCGCAGAGGGCAAATCGGATGAGCTCGACGCGCTGACGCCGCAGGAGCGCAAGATCATCGGCTTCATCGCGGAGGGCAAGACGAACAAGGAGATTGCTGAGGTGGTGTTCCTCAGCGACAAGACCGTGAAGAACTACGTTTCCAGCATCCTCAGCAAGCTCAACCTTCGCCGCCGCTCAGAGGCCGCCGCCTTCATCGCCGAGCGACGCGCTCGCTCCAAAGACGCCGACTAGGCAGCGGCCGGCAGCTGCCTCGGCTTCTGACGACTGTGGACAGGTGTGTCGCAGATCGCGTGCAGGATAGCGAAGTGGTGCATCTGGCGAATATTGCAGTGGCTTAGTGGGCGGCTCTTACGAGCGTCGTGAGCCGCGAACGTTAGGCACGAAGTGAGAAGGCCGTTCGGCCCACAACGAGCCAATGGGCACATCGCTTCCGGGACTTTAGGCCCTCCTTCGTGATTGTTACTGGCGTCACGATAACCCGTGTAGAGCAGTCTGCGATTGGAATCAGCTTAGGAGGAAATGGATGCTCAGTCTCAGTCCCGCGAAGTGGGCGCGAATACTAGTGCCGATCGCCGCTGGCCTGTTACTCTTGGCGGCGGCCTGCGGTGGCGATGACGACGCTGGCGGCACCGAAAACGGAATCGCTGACACCGCGACGCCGACAGCGCCTGCGCCGGCTGACGAGATTCAGTCCCAGCCCGACTCGCCTCAGGAAGTCGTAGACGAAGTGACGGAAGCGGTGGACGGCGTGCTGCAGACAGCGGCTGGCGACAACTTCTACACGCTGAACAACCTGAAGGTACCGCTCAACGAGATGACGACGATCGAGATCGTCAACGAGGGTACCGCGATCCACAACATGCGCATCGCCGGTCCGGACGGCGAGTGGAACACCGACGACGACTCAGTCAGTGACCCCGAACTGATTTCGGGCGGCGCCACAGGCGTCTTGGAGTTCACGCCGACACTGGCCGGTAAATACACCTTCCGTTGCGACTTCCATACGGCGGAGCAGGGCGGCGTCATAGTCGTCGGGTAATGGTGCGTTTCGCCCCTCTGCCCGCGCGGGAGGCCCCGGATGGCTGAGCGCCCCGACCCCCTGATCGGCCCGCACACGACTGTGCGCGAGGCCGTCCTCGCGTACCCGGGCATCGAGGCGGTCTTCGAGCGTCACGGCCTAGCCGGCTGCGGCGGCCCAGAGGGGCCCATCGAGCCGATCGCCTTCTTCGCGCGTGGCCACGAGGTCGACCCGGCGGCTCTCCTGCGTGTTCTCAACGAGTTCGCCGCGGGGCGCGCCAGAGCCGTCAGCCTGCCACTGATGGATGAGCGGCCGAGGAAGCCGTTCGAGATATATCGCCTCGCCATCTTCACGTCGCTGGTTCTGGCGCTCGCCGGTGGACTGCCGCTGGCTGTTCTCGTAGCGCTCGGCGGCGGGCGTGACATTGGTCTCGGCGTCCGCTGGGCGCCGCTCGTGCAGGCGCACGGCCACCTGCAGCTGGTCGGGTTTGTCGGACTGTTCATCGCCGGCATCGCCTACCATATCTTGCCGCGCTTCAAGAACATGGAGCTGCGGCTGCCGGGCCTCGCCGTCGCATCCATCGGCCTGCTCGCCGGTGGTGTCGTACTGAGGACGGCGACGCAACCGTGGGCGGACTCTGGGGTCGTCAGTGCGCTGTTCGCCGCTTCGGCGGTGATCGAGCTCGCCGGAGCGCTGGCCTTCTTCGCCGTGGTCGTGTCGACGTTGAGTAGCAGGCCGCGCAAGAATTACGATCGCTTCCTGCTGTCCGCTGTCACCTGGTTCGCCGCGGCGTCTGTCATGAACCTTGTGGTGACTGTCGAAGTCGTGTCGGACGGTGTGACGACCGTTGCTGCGTCGCGCGGCACTCCGCTCCTCGAGATGTACTTCCTCGGATTCATCACCCTCTTCATCCTCGGCGTATCGATACGCGTGTTGCCTCACTTCCTCAGCCTCAGGCCTCCGAGGGTCCGGTTCCTGACGCCGACGCTTCTGCTGTTCAACACCGCTTTGCTTGCCCGCGTCGGCTCCGGCTGGCTGGCCGCTTACGCTCCCTGGAGCAACCCCGAGTGGCTGCAGACGGCCTCGGTCTACGGGATGGGAGCGGCGGTATTGCTGTTCGTCTTCGCGCTCAGCCTTCATCGCGCCGCCGTGCGGGCCGATGACAGCGCGCCGGCGGGTGGCCACGAGAGACTGATCAGAGTCGCGTACGTTTGGCTGGTTGTCGCCTTCGCGATCGAGGCATGGTACGCGTCCAAGGGGCTGGTCGGCGATTTCCGACCCGATTTCCTGGAGCACGGCGCCGCTCGCCACGCCCTGGCCGTCGGATTCTTCACGCAGATGATCTTCGGCGTTGCCGCACGCGCGCTGCCGGCGTTCGCCGGGAGGAGTCTGTACAGCCCGCGGCTGCTGGGCGTCACGTGGGTGCTCATCAACATCGCCGTGATCATGCGCGTCGGTCACGCCGTGATCCCTTCCGGCTCCACGACGTTTCGCTTCGATCATATCGCCGCCTCGGGCGTGATCGCCTTCCTGGCCGTCTTGCTTTTCGTATACAACATCATCCGCACCGTGACGCCATCGCGTCGCAGCCGGGCGTCGAACCGGCGTAAAGAGGCCTCCAGGCTGCCAGAAGCGAGGGGCCGCGCCTTGCCCACCTCGGTTCCTGGGTCATCGCCATCGCCATGAACGGGGTGTCTACTGCGTGCCCCGCTGAGTCGCGGGACGTGTGCGTACCGAAGGACCTCCTGCCGGTGGCGACCGAGGTGCTGTCGCTGTGCGCCTCGCGCCGCGTGCTCGATTCGTACAACACTTAAAACGATGCTTTCTGTCACACGGCTGCTGAACGGGACGGCTACCTCCGCCGACGCCCTTCGCTACGGGCGGAGCTCGGCGCGGCTGCCGTCGCACCTGCTTCATTTCTCGGAGGACAAGAAGCCGGTCGTCGTCTGGAACGTCACGCGCCGCTGCAACCTCCACTGCATGCACTGCTACGCGGATTCTCACGACCGCGAGTATCCCGACGAACTTACGACCGACGAAGGCGTCGCGCTCCTGGACGATCTTGCGTCGTTCGGCGCGCCATCTGTTCTTTTTTCCGGCGGCGAACCCCTGTTACGTCCCGACCTGTTCGCGCTAGTCGAGCACGCACGGGAGCGCGGGCTGCGCTGCGTGCTCTCCACCAACGGCACTCTGATCGATGAAGAGGCCGTCCAGCGGATCGTCGCTGCTGGCTTCTCCTACGTGGGTATCAGCTTCGACGGCATCGGACGCTTGCACGACAAGATCCGGGGGAAGCTGGGTGCGTTTGACGCTTCACTCAAGGCCCTGCGGCTGCTGCGCGACGCCGGCATGCGAGTCGGCCTGCGCTTCACCGTTCACCGCAAGAACGTTAAGCAGCTGCCCCTGATCTTCGACCTCCTGGAGGAAGAGGAGATCGACCGCTGCTGCATCTATCACCTGGCGTACGCTGGCCGCGGCGACCGAGTCCGTAAATACGACCTGGCGCCGGCCGAGACGCGCGCCGCGGTGGAATACGTCTTCGACCGCGCTCAGTCGTTCCATGAGCGAGGCCTGGACAAGGAAGTGCTCACGGTGGGCAACCATGCTGACAACGCTCTTCTCTGGATGCGAGTCTGTCGCCAGCAGCCCGAGCGAGCGGACGAGGTCTGGCAGATGCTGGCCTGGAACGGCGGCAACCAATCGGGTGTCGCCATCGCCTGCGTCGATCCCGTTGGCGCCGTTCACATCGATCAGTTCTCGTGGGGCCACACCCTCGGCAACGTTCGCGAACGCCCGTTCAGCGCCATCTGGGCCGATCTGTCGGAGCCGCGGCTGGCAGCGCTTCGCGAGAGCCCGCGTCCGATAGCCGGCCGGTGCGCTTCCTGCCGCTTCATGCCGATCTGCAACGGCAACCTGCGTGCGCGCGCCGAGAGCTATTTCGGCGACTTCCTTGCGCCGGACCCCGCCTGCTATCTGACGGACGCTGAGATCGGCTTCGATCCCAATGCAACGGGCGCCGATCAATGGACGGTGCCAGTGCAGGAGACCGCCACGTGACTGACCCGCGCGAGACGGCCGAGGCACGGCGCACCGCTAACGACCGCAAGCTGCCAAGGATCGACCTCAACCAGTCTCCGTTTACGGTCGCCTGGGAGATCACGCGTGCCTGTGCCCTCGCCTGTCTGCATTGCCGCGCGCAGGCGCAGCCGAAGCGCGACCCGCGCGAGCTGACGACCAAGGAGGCGCTGAACGTCATCGACCAGATCCGCGCCGTCGGTGATCCGATTCTCGTCGTCACGGGCGGCGACCCGCTGATGCGCCCGGACGTCTACGAGCTGCTTGAGTACTCTGTTTCGGTTGGCCTGCGCACGTCTCTCGCTCCTACGGCGAGTGCTCTCGTCACGCCCCGCAACCTGGCGCGTATACGCGGCGCGGGCGTGCGTCGCGTCGGGATCAGCCTGGACGGCCCCACGCCCGCCGTGCACGACCGCTTCCGTGGCTTCTCCGGCTCCTTCAAGCGGACGATGGAGGTCGTTCAGCGGGTCGCGGACGCTGGGCTGGCACTGCAGGTCAACACGACGGTCACACGCCACAACCTCTCGACGCTCAAGGCGCTGCCGGAGCTCATCGCGGCCGCCGGCGCCGTTCAGTGGAGCGTCTTCTTTCTCGTACCTACCGGTCGCGGTCGCGTCGAGGACATGATTTCGGCGGAGCAGCATGAGGACGTCTACAACTGGCTGTGCGATATATCCCGCTCCGCGTCCTTCGACGTCAAGACGACGGCGGGGCCCGCCTACAGGCGGGTCGCGATTCAGCGGGCGCGCGCCGAGGGCGGCGAAGGACACCTCGCCGGGGCCGGATACCGGTTCCAGGACAGCCTGAACCGCCCGATGATCGGCATCAACGACGGCAACGGGTTCGCCTTCATCTCGCATACGGGTGACGTCTGCCCGTCCGGCTTCCTGCCGCTGGCCGGCGGCAACGTGCGTGAACGGCCGTTCGCGGAGATCTATCGCCACGCCCCGCTCTTCCGGGAGCTCCGGGATCCCGATCTGCTGAAGGGAAAGTGCGGCGAATGTGACTTTCGCATGGTCTGCGGCGGCAGCCGCGCCCGGGCGTACGCCGTCACGGGGGACTACCTGGCTCCCGATCCATCGTGCGCCTACGAACCGGGGGCGGCCGGGGAGCGCCCTACCGGGTCGCCGCACGGCGCCTGACAGCCACCACCGGGAGTGCTCCTATTCTGGACTCCGGCCCTTCGATTCTCAAACGATCCGGTGCCGCGCTGCGAAGACGACTGCCTCGAGCTTGCTGTGCACGCCCAGCTTCGTTAACACGTGGTCGATGTGGTTGCGCACCGTCGTGGCGCTGATCCCCATCACCCCGGCGATCCTCGCGTTGTCCAGGCCAGTGGCCAGCAGCCGCAGCACCTCTGACTCTCGCGGCGTCAGCCGCCCGCGAGGATCCTCCCCGTCCCGGTGGCCCGAAGTCTGTGACGCTTCCAGCAGCCCGCGTTGCACCTCCAGCTGCGATCGCCGCGCCTCGCTGACATCCCTGAACATGTGCACGGCCAGCGTCGATCGCGCGCGCTTCCCCTTCAGGACGACGATGCTCACGTTGAGCAGGCGATGGCTGCCAGACGAGGTCTTCGCCATCACGTCGTAGCTCCTCGACGTGCGCCCGCGGCGCGCTCGCTGAAGCACCTCGCAGTTCGGGCCGCAATCGGCGTGCTCGCAGTAGTCCTGGCCGCCGATCACCTCATAGCACTTGCGGCCGAGCACTTCGTCCTCTCGAAAGCCGAGGATCCTGGCCGCGGCGCCGTTCCAGAACACGATGCGCTCTTCCTCGTCGACGGCGAACACGCCGTCCTCAGTTCGCTCGAACGCCTTCAGGTGCTCTCGTGGCTCGCGCGCCTCCGTCTTCACACACCGGATGTTAGCGCCGTCCGGCAACGTTCGAATAGGGCCGAACGACCTTTTCGCCCGAAAAAATGATGCAAATGCCTCATGCGTGCCTATCTTAGCGGGCGCTAAACTAACCACGACACGCGGTCCTCCGTTCAATTGCACCTCGTGGGTGGAAAGGATTCGACGATGGTTAGCCCGGTAACGGACACGATCTACAACAGCGATCAGAAGGAGTACATCGAAGGGTTAAACAGAGGCACCTTCGACCTCCAGTGGCTCAAGGACGAACGCCCAACGTTTGGGGTACACGCCAAGCCCAGGAACCCGAAGCGCGGGCTAACGCTGCAAGACATCAACGCCGCCTTCGCCGGCGAACCGGAAGACGCGCCGACCACGCGCGTGATGGCCCCCCGCGGTGCCGTTTACGACGATGACCTTCCGGACATGGGCTACACCTACAACGAGAAGTACCTCGTCTGGTCGGACAACGTCGTCGCCCTGTACGAGGAAGCCACCGCCCGTCAGTGGAGCGCCACCCGCGACATCCCGTGGGACAAGCTGAAGAAGCTCCCGGAGGACATTGAGCGCGCCGAGTGCCAGATCGCCACGCTCCTCTCGGAGATCGAGATGATCGCCGCCGACTTCCCCGCCAAGTGGCTCTGGCAGATGAACCAGCACTTCCACGAAGTCAAGATGTTCCTTTGCACCCAGGCCATGGACGAGGCGCGACACCTGGAGGTCTTCCGCAAGCGGGCGCTGGCCAACGGCGGCGGCCTCATGCACTGCCTCACCGGCACGGAGCAGTTCCTGAAGACCATCCTCCACGCACCCACCTACGTCCAGGGCTCCTTCCTCATGCACATCCTCGGTGAAGGGATCGTCCTCGACATCTTCCGCGGCGGCGAGTTCCTCGCCCAGAACGAGACGGAGAAGGAGATCTACCGGCTCTGCATGCAGGACGAGGCTCGTCACGTCTCTTACGGGACGATGCACCTCAAGTACTACCTGGAGAACCACCCCGATCGCGAGAAGGCCCTCGCAGAAATGCACACCCTGGCGGACGTCGCCGAGCTGGGCATCCCCGGCTTCCTCACCAACCCCTTCATCATCGAGCCGCTGGCCGTCCTCATGGGTGGCGGCGTCAAGCACATCGACCAGGGGATGGACGCGGTCAGGCTCATCTGGGGCCGCATGCGCGAGGAGTACCTGAGCCGCTGCGAGCTGGCCGGCATGGACCGCCGCGCTCGCACCAGAATTCCCGCCGAGGCGCCGTACTAGTCACCGAGCGACCGCGACAAGCCGATACCGGCAGGCAAGGAGACGGACGATGAAATTCCCGACAGTCGAATGGTTCGAGGCCCTGGAGAAGCAGGCCGAGAAGAACAGCGATACCTTCCGCAGGCTCGGGTTCTGCGAAGCTGCAGTCGGCGTCAAGGTGCTCGCTGCTGAGAACGGTCAGACACGAGACCGCTCTTTCCTGCTCACCTTCAACAGCTACTCCTGCAACTCCGTCGAGGAAGTCGACAACATTGAGCAGGCCGCCGACTTCGTGATGGAAGCGAACTTCGGCACCTGGAAAGAGATGATTGAGAACATCACCGCCAACGGTGGCGCCGACCTGAGCCACACCCTCAACTACCTGGTGATGCCGGGAGTGCCCATGAAGGTCACCTCCCATGACCAGCTCAAAGACGACGTCTTCTCCCGCTTCATCAGCACCTTCCAGGAGTTCTTCGACGGGGCCCAGCACGTCGAGACGGAGTTCTCCGGGTAGAGCCGAGGGCAGGAGAGTAGCAGTGACGTTGGCCGAACGTCGCCCCGGCGGACCGCCTCCCAAGGAGGTGTCCAGCGGTCGCTACATGATCACGGACGACTGCACGAGCTGCGGCGTCTGTGAGTATATGTGTCCCCAGGACGCGATCAAAGAGGCGCCCAACCGGTTCGTCATCCGCCGTCACCTCTGCGACGGCTGCGCCGAATGCGTCCCCTACTGTCCCGTGCGGGCGATCGTTCCCGCCGCTGAGTTCGCCGCCCGCCAGCAGGAGACCCGCACGGCTCAGCTCCGCAGAATCCTCAAGCGCGACTAGCGAACCGCCCACGCCTTGAACGCCATAGAGCACAGCACACAAAGGGCCGATGGTCACGCGGCTTGCGTGACTATCGGCCCTCTTGTTCGTTTGTTACGGGGTTCACAATGTCAATAGGCGAACCGTGTAGAGAGGAAAGTGAAGCAATGAAGAGCAAAACAATTCTGAAGCTGATAGCTACGGGTCTACTGATTTTGGCGGCGACCGTCTTCCTGGCCGCCTGCTCAGGTCCCGCTGACGAAGACCCCGGGCACACAGATGCCGCTGCCGCGCACCTTGATGACGATGCCGACAGCAACGGGACCCACGACCTGGACAGCGACTCGGACGCCGATCACGCCGACTCCGATGACCCAGATGCACTGGCGTACCTGGAAGTGGCCCCGAAGGACTCGCTGTTCCTCGTCGACATGTCCCAGTTGGCGTTCACACCGAGTGTAATCGAGGTCAAGGCGGGAGAAGTTATCGAGATCGCTATTCAGAACTCCGAAGCGACCCTCCACGACTTCACAATTGACAAGGTCGACGCCGATGTCCACATCTCTTACCTGGGTGGGACCGGGCAGCACGCCCACGAGGAGCAGGCGAAGGCCTCCGATGTCCACTTCGCGCTGACAGAAGCCGGCAGCGGCATCGTTCACCTGAAGATCCATGAACCCGGCGAGTACGTGTTCTACTGTTCGGTTCCCGGACACCAGGCCGGAGGGATGGAAGGGAAGTTGATCGTCACGCAGGATTAGCGTCATCGCAGGTGGACGGATCGTCCTCGTCGGTGGGGTTCGCCTTCCGTCAGTAGGACAACCGGAAGGCTGAACTCCGCAGAATCCTCAAGCGCGACTAGTTCGGACGGACTTAGCGGCCAGCGCGTCCGTTGAACTCCATAACCTTCCGCGCCTTCAGCCGCAGCGAGACGGAGTCCTCGCCCACCGTCGTCTCGACATAACGCTT
>JADFKG010000156.1 GCA_022565075.1 Chloroflexota bacterium
GATCAGGCCGCCGTCGCGGAACATCTCGCCGATCTCGCCGTTCTCGATCTTGTACACTTTCATCGCCGTGATGCGGAAGTTCTCCCGCGACTCGGCGATCGAGGGGATGCGGTGGCCGACGACGTAGTAGCCGTCGTCGACGTCGCGGATGATGTCGTGGTGGTCGTCCTCGCCGGGCGTGAAGGCGGTGTTCGACATGCGGATCAGCGGCACGAGGGAGGCGTCGGTCGCCTTGTAGTGGCCGTTGGGCTCGGCGTCGAGGAAGCCCGCCGTCTGGCGGCTGTTCGTGAAGCCGCTGAAGATACCCTTCTCGAAGTGATAGATGCGGCGGGCCGGCGTCCCCTCGTCGTCGTACATGTAGTGGCCGAAGCAGTCGAGCGTTGGGTCGCTGAACGCCGTCACGAGGTCCGACCCGACGCGCTTGCCGAGCTGGTTCTCGTCCATGTCGCGCAGGAGCCAGGAGCGCCCCGCGTAGCCGGTCTCGAACTTGAGCGCGCGGTCCAGCTCCGTCGGGTGGCCGATGACCTCGTGGCAGAGCAGCGCGTTGTAGTGCGGGTCGGTGACGACGACGACGTCCTTGTCCGTCGCCTTGAGCGGCTTGCAGGCGCAGAGGGTGACGGCATCGCGCGCCAGCTCCAGCGAGAAGTCCATCAGGTGCTGGAACTTGATGAACTCCTCGTCAACGCCGTGCGTGATCACCTCCCAGCCGCGCTGGTGGCCGGTGTAGTCGTAGAGCTCCTGGTGCCCCTCGTCGCCCTGGGCGATGACGAACGTCGTCCCCTGCGAGACCGCGAACGACTGCTGGATGTTCGCGCCCTCGCTGCTCACGAAGAGGTGGCGCTCTAGCTGCGTGAACGCCGAGACGTAGTTGTAGGCGACGGCGGAGTTCAGGTCGCCGACGCGCTTCGAGACGTCGCGTACGTAGTCCACCGCTTCGTCCAGGTCCACGTCGCGCGGGTCGATCTCGGCCTGGAAGTGCGTCTCGTCCTGACGGACGTCGATCGGCGCCAGTTCGAGGTCGTACAGCGAGGAGCCGAGTGCCCCGTAGCGCGAACGCGCGGCGTCCTTGCCGCGGGCGTTGGCGACGGCCCGGTCGTAGGCGCTGTCCAGCGCATCGCGCAGCCGCTCCTGCAAGCGGGGCAGGTCTGCCGCGCCGACGATCTCGCCGACGTAGCCTGGCGAAACGACGTTCTGTCCGGCCAGCACACGCACCCCGAACGAGAAGCCGTAGTCCTCAGTGCTGAACTTGTCCATCCCGTTCTCGGCGACCGCGACCTTGCCCTCGCTGATTTCGATGCGCACGTCGGCGTAGCGGCAGAAACGCTTGCTCTTCGGGTACGACGAAATGAGGTCGAATACGGCGTCGCGAATGCCGGGGATGACGTCGATGCTAACTTTCTCGGGCACGTGTTGCCTCCGTCTGGCGGCTTAGGGGCGGGAGTTGCGTGCCTGCGGGGCGGGCACGAGCGAAATTGTAAGCGGGCGCGGCTGGCCGGTCTAGTTGCCGGAGACGAGCGATCGCCACTCGTCAACTTGAAGCGGGTCCAGGCGTTCTAGCGAGCCAACAACGTCGAAGTCTGCGTCGGCGCTGACGATTCGCGTTGCGCCGACACGCTGGATGACACCGACATGTATGAGGTCGCGGGCCGATAGTGACGGGTACGTGGTGGCAAGTCGCGCGGCGCGCTCGACGTCTTCGACACTAATCGCCTCGGTGCGGCCTTTCATTAGATCCAGGAAGTTGGAAAACGAGGCGCGCATCTTCTCCCAGGTACGCAGGGCGAGGTAGCGATGAAGGAGCTCCTGAAAGACTTCCGCGTCTGTGAAGAAGCCGACGTGATCAGGGACGAGAGCGAGAACTCGTTTCGAATGTTCCTTCAGCAGGTGGTCGCGTCCTACTGAATAGACGAAGACGTTGGCGTCAATGAATATCGGCGAGTTCATTGAGGGAGGCGATCAGGGTGGCGCCCGAGTTGGCGTTTCAGGGTATCCATGTCCTCAGGTACGTCATCGATGCCCTCACACGCCAGTATCCGCTCCAGCGCCTCCCTGCGCGTCTGCTCGACCCATTCGGCGTGGGCGGAGTCAATCGCCTTGCGCACGGTGTCGGAGGCTGTCGTGCCGTAGGCTTCGCGCAGTTCGGCTATCTTGCGGGCGTGCTCTTCGTCCAAGCGCACCTCGAGGCGTTGTTCCTTCATTACGTACAGTATTGTACAGAAGATTCCGTCCGGTACGCAACGGTCGCGCGGTCTAGTTGCCGGGCAGGGCGGTCTCGCCCATGAGGTAGCGGTCGATGCCTTGGGCGGCCGTGCGCCCTTCCTGGATCGCCCAGACGATGAGAGACTGGCCGCGCGTCATGTCGCCGGCCGTGAAGACGCCGGGCACGCTGGTCGCCTTGTCGCGGTCGCAGACAACGTTGCCGTGGTCGTTCACCTCGACTCCCAACTGGTCCAGCATGTAGCGCTCGGGTCCCAGGAAGCCCATCGCCAGCAACAGCAGGTCGACGCGCTCCTCGAACTCCGTTCCCGGGACTTCCTTCATCACCATGCGGCCGTCCTCGCGAGCGAACTCGACGGTGTTGCCGTGGAGCTTCTGGAGGACGCCGTTTTCGCCTGAGAGGTGTGTCGTCTGCACAGAGAACTCGCGCTCGCCGCCCTCTTCGTGCGCTGCGGACACGCGGTAGATGTTCGGGTACGTCGGCCACGGCGCGTCCGTCGGGCGGTGCTCCGGCGGCTCCGGCATGATCTCCATCTGGATGACAGACTTGGCCCCCTGACGGTGCACCGTCCCCAGGCAGTCCGCGCCGGTATCGCCGCCGCCCAGGATGATTACGCGCTTGCCCTTCGCCGAGATGAACTGCTCCTCCGGGATCTCGTCGCCGGCGTTGCGCTTGTTCTGCAGCGGCAGGAACTCCATCGCGAAGTACGCGCCTGTCAGCTCGCGTCCCGGCACCTGCAGATCGCGCGGGTGTGTCGCGCCGCCGGTCAGGCAGAGAGCGTCGTACTCCTTGAGCAGGTCGCGCGCGTCGATCTCCTCGCCGACGTTGGAGTTGGGGCGGAACTCGACGCCTTCGGCTTCCATCTGCTCCATGCGGCGGTCGATGGTCCACTTCTCCATCTTGAAGTCCGGGATGCCGTACCTCAGCAGGCCGCCGATCCGCGAGTCACGCTCGAACACTGTGACGGCGTGTCCGGCGCGAGCGAGCTGCTGCGCTGCCGCCAGGCCCGCGGGCCCGGAGCCGATGACGGCGACACGCTTTCCCGTCAGGTGTTCCGCCGGCTCCGGCTTGATCCAACCCTCCTTGCGGGCGCGCTCGATGATCTCCAGCTCGATCTGTTTGATCGTCACAGCGTCGTCGTTGATCGCCAGCACGCAGGACGATTCGCAGGGCGCGGGGCAGAGGCGGCCCGT
This sequence comes from Chloroflexota bacterium, assembly GCA_022565075.1. Classification (GTDB taxonomy): domain Bacteria; phylum Chloroflexota; class Dehalococcoidia; order SM23-28-2; family RBG-16-64-32; genus CF-162. The sequence continues at coordinate 3,412 of JADFKG010000156.1, forward strand.
GAACTCCGGAAAGTTGTTCGTCGCGTGCAGGCGGTCGATCGCCTCGCGCCAGAGGTCGCGGTAAACGAGGTCGTTCCAGTCGGGGATGATGTTGCCCAGCGGGCAGCCCTGGTGGCAGAAAGGGATGCCGCAGTCCATGCAGCGCGCGGCCTGCTTCTGCAGGTGCGCGGGCGGGAAGTCCTGGTAGACCTCCAGCCAGTCGTGCAACCGCTTCTTCACGGGGCGCCTTTTCGGCACCTCGCGCGCGAACTCCATGAAGCCAGTCGGTTTACCCACGCGCGGCCTTCTTCGCAGTCGCAGTCGCAGCCTTCCGTGACCGGCCCTTCTTGCCGTTCCTGCCGTTGTTGCGCTTCGCCGCGGCCTTCACCTTGCGCGTCTCCTTCAACTGCTCCAGAAGAACACGCTTGTAGTCTTTCGGCATCACCTTCACGAACTTCTTCGCGATCTTTGGCCAGTCCGCTAGCATCCACTCGGCGACGGTGCTGCCCGTGTACTGGCGGTGGCGCTTCAGCAGGCCGCGCACCAGGTCCAGGTCCTCGGCGTCGTCCAGCTTCTCCAGGTCCACCATCTCCTGGTTGCAGCGCACGTGGAAGTCGCCGTCGGGGTCGTAGACGTAGGCGATGCCGCCGCTCATTCCGGCGGCGAAGTTGCGCCCCGCCCGTCCGATGATGACGACGCGGCCGCCTGTCATGTACTCGCAGCCGTGGTCGCCGACGCCCTCGATCACCGCCATCGCGCCCGAGTTGCGGACGGCGAAGCGCTCGCCGGCGACGCCGCGAGCGAAGAGCATGCCGCTCGTCGCACCGTACAGCGCCACGTTGCCGATGACGATGTTCTCTTCGGGCACGAACGTCGAGGCCTTCGGCGGGTAGATGATCAGCTTGCCGCCGGAGAGCCCCTTGCCGACGTAGTCGTTGGAATCGCCTTCAAGGAACATGGTGATGCCGCGTGGGACGAAGGCGCCGAAGCTCTGACCTGCCGAGCCGTTGAAGCGGATCGTGATCGTGTCGTCGGGCAGGCCGTGGAGTCCGTACTTGCGGGTCAGCTCGCTGCCGAGGATCGTGCCGACCGTGCGGTTCACGTTGCGGATG
>JADFKG010000157.1 GCA_022565075.1 Chloroflexota bacterium
CTCGCCGCCGACGCCCGCAGCGGGGACGGTGCAGACGTCGGAGCGCTCGTAGTGCGCCTGGATCACCTCGCCGCTGAGCAGGTCGACGGAGGGCAGCGGCTTCGAGAGCGTCGAGATCGGCTTGAGGGCGCCGCGCACGACGATCGGCTCACCGTTGGTCATGCCACCTTCGAGGCCACCGGCTCGGTTGGTCTCGCGGCGCCACTGGCGGCCGTCCCACTTGTCGGGCGGCATGATGATGTCGTGGGCCTGCGAGCCGAGGCCAGCGGCGACGGCGAACCCGCCGCCGATGTCGACGCCTTTCGTGGCGTGGATGCTCATCACGGCCTGCGCCACCTGGCCGTCGAGCTTGCGGTCCCACTGGACGTGGGAGCCGAGGCCGATCGGCACGCCGGTGGCCCACATCTCGAAGGTGCCACCCAGGGTGTCGCCAGCCTCGCGGGCTTCGTCGATGGCGGCGACCATGCGCTCGCTCGCCCCGGCGTCCGCGCAGCGCACGGGAGATGCCTCGACGGCGTCCCAGTCGGGCTCGCCATCGATCTCTGCCACGACGTCGCCGATGGAGGCGGTGTGCGAGCGGACGGTGACGCCGAACTCTTCGAGAAAGCGCCGGCAGACGGAGCCGACGGCGACGCGCGCAGCGGTCTCGCGAGCGGAGGCACGTTCGAGGACGTTGCGGACGTCGTCGAAGCCGTACTTCATTGCGCCGGCGAGGTCGGCGTGGCCGGGGCGCAGGCGCGTGACGCGCTTGGGGTCGCCTTCGTACGGGCCGACCTGCATGACCTCTTGCCAGTCTTCCCAGACGCGGTTGGCGATGACCATGGCGACGGGGCTGCCCAGCGTGCGGCCGTGGCGGACGCCGCCGATGAGCTGGGCGTGATCCTGCTCCAGCTGCTGACGCTTGGAGCGGCCGTAGCCGCCCTGGCGGCGCTTCATCTCGGCGGCGATGTACTCCTCGGTGAGGGGCAGGCCCGCCGGGATGCCCTCCAGGATGGCGACGAGCGCCTGTCCGTGCGATTCGCCCGCGGTGAGGAAGCGCAGCAGCGTCACGAGCGGGCCTCCGCGGCGGGCGCTTCGCTCGGTTCGTCGTTTTCGTCTTCGTCCGGCGCTGGCGGCGGTTCGACCGTAATCGCCAGTGGGCGGCCGGCGTCGCTCAGGCGATAGCGGCCACCGAGCGCCTCGACGATCTCGTCGGCTGTCCAGTCGTCCCAGTCCACGTCGCGGGCGATGTCGCGGGCCGTTTCCGTTGAGAGGATGCATTCGTGGCGGGAAGCGCCGGACTCGTCGCGGAAGGCCGTGTAGACGTCGATCTGAAGACGGTCAGGCCGGTAGTGCGGCATCTCGTAGAAAAGCATCTCGGCGCAACGGGCGGTGACGGCGATGCCCTCCTGCAGGGAGTTGCGCATCTCCACCCACTGACCGTCGACGAGCTTGTAGTCGCTCTCGGCGGTGGCGGAGACGCGCACGAAGTCTGCCTCGACGTGGACGAGCTGCAGGCTCTGAACGCCGCGCCAGACCTCGACAGCTACAGGTTTCGGGCGTTTCTGGGAACGCCAGCCTTCGAGGCTGTCCTCCACGATGTCCCGGATCACCTTCGTGTCGCCGGCGGCGGCGGCGTCGCGCCAGGCGAGCGACGCGCGGGTGCCCTGGATGATGATGTAGGCGAGCACGAGGAAGAGGATGAAGATGACGATAAGAGCCCACTGGATCATGAGGCGTCCTCCATGGCGAGGGCGGATTCGGCGGCCTCAAACATTATGTCGACCGGCGCGTCCTTGCCCGTCCAGAGCTTGAACGAGGCGGCGCCCTGGTAGATGAGCATCGGCAGGCCGCCGATGGTGCGCGCACCGGCCTGGCGGGCGTCGCGGATCAGGCGCGTCTCGGCAGGCTGGTAGACGAGGTCGTATACGAGGGCTTGTGAGCGAATCAGGTCAGATGGCATAGGAGATCGATCTTCCTCGGGCGTCCCGGCGGTACCGAGCGAAGTACAGTTTACCAAGAGGCCGGCCTCGGCCGCCGCTTTCTCCCACGATTCGCGGCTATCGATCGCCGCCACGAGCTGCACCGGCTTGACGGCGGCGCTCAATTCCGAGACGAGCCGCTGGGCGCGCTCCAGCGTGCGGTTGACGACGGCGATGCGTGCCGCGCCGGCCTCCGCCAACGCGACGACGACCGCCCGCGCCGCACCGCCAGCACCGGCGACGACGGCAGTGCACCCCCGGGGCTCGAAGAAGGCGTCCTGCAGTGGACGGAGAAAGCCTTCGACATCTGTGTTGTAGCCGCGGAGGGTGCCGCCGTCGTTGAAGATCGTGTTCAGCGCGCCGACCCGGCGGACAAGCGGGTCAAGGTCGTCCACGAGGGGCAAGCAGGCCTCCTTGTGGGGAATCGTCACGTTAACGCCGAGGACGTCGGGCGCCTGGAGGCCGAGGACGCGCGTCTCCAGACCGTCGGCCGGCGTCGGCCAGTGCTGGTACGTGACGGCGATGCCCAGGTGATCGAACGCGGCCTGCTGGAAGACGGGCGAGAGGGACTGCTTCCCGGGTGCGGAGATGACGCCGGCGAACTGCATCGGTTCAGATCCACTCCTGATCTTCCGCTCGCAGCACGGACGCTACGCCGCCAGTCTGGTCGGTGTCAGAGCGCGCAAGGACGAGGAGCGATGCTTCGTTTTCCGCGAAGGGGCAGTGCTCGGTGCCTTTGGGCACGACGAAGAGATCGCCGGGCGAAAGGCTGACGTCGCCGTCGCGCAGCCGTATCACGATGTTGCCCTCAAGGACGAGGAACATCTCGTCCTGGTCGGCGTGCGCGTGCCAGACGAACTCGCCTTTCACCTTAACGAGTTTGACGTAGTGTTCGTCGACGCGGGCGATGATGCGCGGGTGCCAGTGGTCGGCGATCAGCTTGAGCTTGTCGCTCAGCGTTACCGGGGCGGCAGCAGCGGTCATTGGCCACCACCGCGGTAAAGCTCAACGTTCACGCTGTGCTCAGCGAACGTCTCGGCGAAGGCGTGCGAGCCGTCCGGCCTGGCGACGAAGAAGAGGTAGCTCGTCTCCGACGGGTTGAGGACGGCGGCGATGGAGTCGGCGGCGGGGCTGGAGATGGGCCCGGGCGGCAGTCCGAAGTAGACGTATGTGTTGTAGGGCGAGTCGAACGCGAGGTCGGCCGTCGTAAGCGCAGGCTTCCAGTAAGTGTCAGCGCCGGCCTCAGCGAGGGCGAACTGCACGGTCGGGTCGGCTTCGAGGCGGAAGCCGATGCGGAGCCGCGAGAGGAAGACCTGCGCCATGATCGGCTTCTCTTCGGGGACGACGGCTTCCCGTTCGATGATGGAGGCGAGCGTCACGGCTTCGTGGAGCGTGAGCCCGACTGCCGCCGCCTGCGTGGCGAGGTCGTCCGGGACGTTGGCGTCGAAGGCCGCGAGCATCGCCTCGACGAGAGTCTCGCCGTCGTCGCTGGTTCGCAGCGGGTACGTGGCGGGATAGAGGTAGCCCTGCAAGGACTGGCCAGCCGGTATCTGGCTGACGAAGGGGTAGTCGTAATCGTGGCTGGCGGCGGCGGTGAGGAAGTCATCTCGCTCGATTCCCAGAGCGGCGAGGGAGTCGGCGATCTCGGCGAGCTGCCAGCCTTCGACGACGGTGACGAAGCGTGTGGTGACGATGCCGTTGCGAAGGCGGTAGAGCACTTCGAGCTCGGGCATGTCCTCCTGAAGCTCGTACGTGCCGGCCTGTAAGAGACGATCGAAGCCCATGAGCTGGGCGAGGACACGGAAGCGCGTGCCGGAGTCGATGACGCCGGCACGTTCGAGCGTATCGGCGATCTGGCTGGGGCCGTAGCCAGGCTCGACGGTGACGGTGATCGCGTCGCCAGACGCCGGCTGCGGTTCGTACGAGCCGACGTCGTCCACGGAGCCGGGGCTGACGATAACGAGCCAGGCGGCGACGATCGTGAGGAAGGCGGCGAGGAGCATCGCTAGCAGGGAGGCGCGGCGGACGCTAATCATAGGAACGCTGGCTATCCATGTAAGCCTGGAGCATGATGCTGGCGGCGACGGCGTCGCGGCTCGTGGCGCCGCTCTTCGACTTGCGGGTGCGGCCGCCGGGCAGGCGCTCGGCCTGCGTCGTCGTCAGCCGCTCGTCGTGGGTGTGGACTGGGATCGTCAGGCGTTCGGTGAGGGCGTCGACGACCTCGCGGACGCGGGCGGCCTGAGGGCCCTCGGCGCCGCTGAGCGAGAGCGGCAGGCCGATGACAAGCGCCTCCGCGCCGTGCTCGGCGGCGATCGCTTCGATTTCGGCGACGGGGTCGCCGTGGCTTTCGACGGTGGCGACCGGTACGGCGAGGCTCGTGCGGTCATCGCCGGCAGCGACGCCGATGCGCTTCTCGCCGAAGTCGATGCCGATCATGCGCATGGGTGGAGACAGGTGACAGGTGACGGGTGACAGGCGGGCGTGCGCATCAGCCGGCCAGCATCTCGCGGACGGCGCCTTCGACGATGGCGA
>JADFKG010000016.1 GCA_022565075.1 Chloroflexota bacterium
AGATCGTGAACGATCGCTCGATGCCGACCGCCTCGCCGTCGACTCGCAGAATGCGCGCACAGACCCCGTGAAAGGTGCCCAATGTTATGTCACTCCCCGCCTCCTCGCCTACGAGCGCGTGTACTCGATCGCGCATCTCTTTCGCGGCCTTGTTCGTGAACGTTACGGCGAGGATCCGCCGCGGGTGGACACGCTTCTCGCGCACGAGGTAGGCGATCCGGTGCGCGATGACGCGCGTCTTGCCGGAACCGGGCCCCGCCAGGATGAGCAGCGCGCCCTCAGTGTTCTCTACGGCCTCTCGCTGGCGTGGGTTCAGGTTCGCCAGGATGGATTTCTTCGTCGGGGCGGACATTCCACCACGAATGATACAAGCGGCCGCATGCCCCGCGATACGCCGTCGCAGCGGGCGCTACTGCTCCTGCAGAAAAGAGCGCGCCCGCCTGCAATAAGCAGACGGGCCTCGGATCTCAGCGCACCCCACTGTGCTTAGTTGATCAACCGCCGCCTTGTCCCTCCCCAGAGCTCGTCGGTGATGGTCGTCTTCGTGTCCACTCCCGCGATCGGCCCGCGCTGATCTGATGCCATCGTAGGGCCGCTGAGCGAACGGGTCAGTCGACCGCAGGTGAACGGCGGTTAAGGAACGGTTAATACGCCCTCAGGAGTGCGCCAGCGGGCAGGTCGCGCACTGCGGAAGAAAGCCAGCGGACTCGATGTCGACTTCCTCGCCGGCCTTGAGCAGCGCCTCAATCGCCGCCCAGAGGGAGAGGCCGATCACGTTACAGTAGCAGCCCTCATAACGCTCGACCGGGCGCAGGAACTCGTCCTGGATGCCATAGGCGCCCGCCTTGTCCAGCGGATATCCCTGGGCGATCGACGCTTCAATCTCCTCGTCGCCATATTCGCGCATCGTCACCTGCGTCAAAGGGTGCCGCGCGATCACCGAGCGCCGTCCCAGCGGCATCACCACCACGGCGCTCACCACTTCGTGCGTGCGCCCCCGCAACGTCCGCAGCATCTCGCGCGCTTCAGCGGCATCGGCTGGCTTGCCGAAGATGCGCCCGCCAAAGGCAACGACCGTGTCCGCAGCCAGGATCGGTGCCCGTTCGTCGTCCAGCCGGGCCGCCTCCGCCTTGGCGCGCGCCAACCGCCGCGCGACTATCTGCGGGTCCTTCGACGGTCCGGCGTCTTCGGCGATCTCCACCGGCCTCAAGTCGAAGTGCACGCCCAGCCGTTCCAGCAACTCCTTGCGCCTTGGCGACGCCGACGCGAGGATCAACGGCGCCACGTTAGACGCGCCGCAGGCTGGCAACGCACTCGATGTGATGCGTCTGCGGAAACATGTCGACGGGCGTTACGTCGACGAGGTCGTAATGGCTACCGTTCGCCAGGCCGTCTACCAGCAAGCGCAGGTCTCGTGCCAGCGTTGACGGATCGCAAGACACGTAGGCGATGCGGCCGGGAGCCTTACGCAGCACGGCCTCGATCGCCGCCGCGTGGACACCGATACGGGGCGGATCGAGGATGAGGGCGTCCATCTCCTCATCGATCCCGCCCAGGACGTCCTCAACCTTGCCCATGTAGTACTGGATATTCGGCAGGCCCTCAATGTTCACGAGCGCGTCGTCGACGGCGGCGGACGACTCCTCGATCGCGATCACGCGCTTGACTTGCTCCGCAAGCACGACCGCGAACGTACCAACGCCCGCGTAAGCGTCCACAAGCGTCTCATTCGGCCGCAAACGCAGCTTGTCTCGCACGAGGCTAATCAGCCGCTCGGCTTGCTGCGTATTCGTCTGGAAGAACGACGCCGCGGATATTCGAAAGCGATGGCCCAGTACCTCCTCGTGGTAGTACTTCTGGCCCGACGGGATAGACGTCCCCAGGTGGTCAAGGTTCGGATGCACCAGCAGCTCGCCCGTCCTCACGCCGCGGCGGATCGCGACCTGATGCAGGCCGCCAGCCCTGCCCTGAAGCAGTGGGATAGCGTCGTTCACCCAGTCGTCAGCGATCAGGCAGCGGTCTATGCGAAGAAAGCGATGCGTCCCCCGCCGAACGAAGCCGATCTCCCCACGCGACTTGGCCGTGAATCGAACGTGGTTTCGGTAACCCCAGGGATTCTCCGCCCCTACGGTCGGCGACACCGTCGGCTCCTCGAACCCGCCGATCCGCCGCAGCTGCTCCACCACGAGCTCTCTCTTGAACTCAAGCTGCCGATCGTACGCCACGTGCTGCCACTGGCAGCCGCCGCATTCGCCAAAGTATTCGCACGGCGCTTCCACCCGCCCGGGCGCGGCCTTCAGAACCTCCACGACACGTCCGAACAGCGCGTGAGGGCGCTCGATGTCGATCTCGGCCACCACTCGCTCGCCCGGCATGCCGTAATCCACAAATACCTTTCGGCCTTCGTACTCGGCGGTGGCAGAGCCGTCCAGCGCTAGCGCACCGAGCGTCAGCTCAGCACGGATCGGCGGCTCGAGTCGGTTTAAGCGTCGTTTTCGCGCCATATCTCATAGTTTATCCGCAGACAGCGGCCGCAGCCACAAGGCGTCCAGAGCGTTATAGTTAGGCAAAGTTGACGCTACAATGTCCGAGAAAGCGCAATCAGGAGAGAAAACGTACTGATGGAAGATGTCGGAATTCTGGCTGTACTGATCGGCGGCGTATGGCTGCTGCTGCTCTGGCTCAGCGTCATCGTCTGGATCTACCGCGACGTCCGCGAACGCACGCGTGACCTCGGACTCCAGGTGCTGGCGATCTTCGTCGGAATTATGTTCTTCCCCGGCTTCAACATCCCGGGCCTGGCGCTGTACTTAATGCTGCGCCCGCGCGAGTCTCTGGAGGACGCCTACGCCCGATCACTAGAGGAAGAAGCACTCCTGCGCGAGATCGGCGACGAGGGCATGTGCCTGTCGTGCCGTCGCTTCGTCGAAAAAGGCTGGCGTATCTGCCCCTACTGCGCCACTCAGCTCAAGGACGTCTGCGTGAAGTGCGAGCAGCTCCTCAGCTTCAACTGGATCGCCTGCCCTTACTGCGCCACGGAACGCCGCGGCACTCAAGAAGCACCGTCGGTGGCACAGCCGGTGCCGACCGCTGCACCGGCCACAACAACGCTCGCGCAAGAACCAGAAGCCGCCGCGGATCCCGCTACAGCTGACGACTAGTACGGTCAGGCTATCGGCCGCGAAGGCGTCTAGCCCGCGGTCACGAAGAGCGACTTCAGGTCCGCACCGGCGAAGAGTTCGTCAAGACGGCTGAGGCTGTCTGCATCGGCCGAGAAAGCCGTAGTCCCGTACAGCCCCTCGACAGCCTCGACAGCAGCCTTCGTATCCAGCGCCGTGCTCAGGAACGGCGTCTCGTCTTCCGCCACCCGCTCCCGGACATACGAAAGGACGGGCAGGTCGCCGGTGACGATCAGACACTGTGCGCCGGCGTTGATCGCCGCCAGCTGAAGGTCGGGCTTGTCACTGCGCACAATCACCGACTCGGCCCGCGTTCGGTCGAAGTAGTCCTGCCCAGGGTCGGCCGCGATCGAGGCGATCACTAGCCGGCCCAACGAGCGAGGACCGTCCTCGGCAAGGTTCTCGGCCTCCGCCTTCAACGCCTCTGCGACCGCGTCGAGGCTCGGCGTTGCGAGCTGCCTGTCTTCGGGGATCACGGCCAGCGCTGCGACTCCATCAAAGTCGGCGCCCGCTTCGGCCTCCGGACGTCGCGCCCGGTTGAGCACCACGCCGGCGAGCGCCTCACCCACCGACCTGGCGAGTGCGGACGCCTCGGCGGTCGTCGCTGGCGTCGCCACGATGAGCACGCGAGCCCCATCGTGCTCCTCGAGGGCCGCCGACAGGTCGCCGGCCGGGATCTCGACTATCTTCGCGTCGCCAGATGCCGATCCGAGCGAACTGAAGAGTCGGCGGTCTGAGTCTGCGTTAGCGTCGTCACCGGCTCGTTCCAGGGAGACGTTCGTGCCGCTCTTAGCCAGCGCTCGGGCACAGGCGACCGCCACGGTGGTCTTGCCGGAGAGGGGCGTCGGAGCGGCGACCAGGAGGGTCGGCATCGTTGGTGAATTGTAGCACAATCGACCGCTGTTCCCCCTACGGGAACGCCTTAGCCAGCGGCGTGTACTCCAACCCCTGCGCCTTCGAGACGGCCTCGCACACGAGCTTGCCGTCGATCGTGCTCGCGCCGCCCGCCAGCGCCTCGTCGCGCTTCAGCGCATCGAGGCCGTGTTCCGCTAACCTGAGCACGTAGGGCAACGTGGCGCCCGTGAGCGCTTCCGTCGAGGTCCGTGGCACCGCGCCGGGCATGTTCGGTACACAGTAGTGGACCACACCCTCCTCAACATACACGGGCTCGCCGTGCGTCGTCGGCCGCGAAGTCTCGCAGATGCCTCCCTGGTCGATACAGACGTCGACTATCACCGCGCCCGGGCCCATCGACCGCACCATCTCCCGGCTGACCAGCTTCGGAGCGATCCCACCCGGCTCCAGCACCGCGCCGATGAGGATGTCAGCGCCCTCAAGCTCCTCTCGAAGCGCGGCCGGGCTCGTGATGCGGGTGGTGATTCTTCCCTCCAACCGCTCTTCAATCCGCGCCAACTTCGCCGCATCGCGCGAGGTCACCGTCACGGTCGCGCCGAGCGCCGTCAGGACATCACTGGCCGCCGTGCCGACGTTGCCGCTTCCAACCACCAGCGCCCGCGCCGGAGTCGTACCCGGCACGCCGCCGAGGAGCTTTCCGCGTCCCGGGCCCGGCTTCTTCAAGTGCTGTGCGGCGACCTCGCCGGCCATGCGTCCCGCCACGATGCTCATCGGGGCTAGCAGCGGCAGCCGCCCGTCGGCCAGCCGCACGAGCTCGTAAGCGATCGAGTGCGTGCGAGACGACATCAACTCGCGCGTCAGCTCCGGCAGAGGCGCCAGGTGCAGGTAAGTGAACAGGAGCAGACCCGGCCGCAGCAACGGGAACTCCGGCGGCAGGATCTCTTTTACCTTTACCAACAGGTCGACGTTGGCGGCAACATCGGCGGCTCCGTCTCGGAGCTGCGCTCCCGAAACCTCGTAGTCCGCGTCCGCGAAACCGGCGCCTTCGCCCGCGCCGCGCTCCACCAGAACCTCGTGCCCCGCCCCGACCAACGCCTGAACCCCGGCCGGAGTGAGGCCCACGCGGTACTCTTCCTCTTTGGTCTCCTTGATCGTTCCTACGCGCATCGCCTTGCTCCACCATTGATTCTATCCGTCTTCAGTCCGGACTGTGATTCCTTGCGCGCGTCAGAAGGCAGCCAATAGAATGGAAATCCGTGCCGGGGTAGCTCAGGGGTAGAGCACGCGGCTGAAAACCGCGGTGTCGGCAGTTCGAATCTGCCCTCCGGCACCACCGCTCGAATACGAAATCGGCCCCGAGAAGGGGCCGATTGTCGTCTCCGACGGTCTACTGTAGCAACGACTGCCATTTACCATGCCGAAATATCTCCACCTCGTAGATGGCACGTTTGAACTCTTCCGGGCGCACTATGCCCGACGACCCGACCACGCCGCGCCGGACGGCCAGCCGGCGAAGGCAGCCATCGGCGTAGTGGCGACGCTCCTCAGATTGCTGCAGAGCGCCGGCGAACCGGCCACTCACCTGGCGGCCGCGTTCGACAACCCAATCGAGTCGTTCCGCAACGATCTCTTCGACGGCTACAAGACCGGTGAGGGCACTGACCCCGATATTCGCAGCCAGTTTGACCTTGTGGAACAGGGTGTGGCAGCGCTCGGAGTGGTGGTCTGGTCGATGGACGAGTGGGAGGCCGACGACGCGCTGGCCACGGCCGCGGTCCGCTGGCGAGACCAGTGCCAGCAAGTGCGGATCATGACGCCCGACAAGGACCTCGGTCAGATCGTCGACGGCGTGCGCATCATCCAGGTCGACACCATCCGGCGCCGCGAGATCGACGAGGACGCCGTGAGGGCGCGCCGGGTGGCGCCGGAAAGCATCCCCGACTTTCTGGCCCTCACCGGTGACCCCGCCGACGGGATTCCCGGGCTGCCCGGCTTCGGCGAGAAGACCTCGAAGACGCTACTCGATGCCTACGGACACATCGAAGAGATCCCCGGCCTTCCGACCGACTGGAGAGTGAAGGTGCGGGGCGCGGAAGGTCTGGCCAAAACGCTGCGCGACCGCCGTGAGGATGCGCTTCTCTACCGCCGCCTCGCGACACTGGTGACGGACGTACCGCTTACGGAGAGCCTGGCCGATCTGGAATGGCGTGGCGCCAATCGCGACGCCCTGACAGCCTGGTGCGAACGAGTTGGCTCGCCCGAACTGGCCGCGATGCCCAGGCGCTGGCGGCCTTCTTAGTCGGGATTGATCTTCGGCGCTCGTGCCTCGGTCAACATCTGACGCCATACCTCGACTCGCGACTTCTGCCTGCCTCGCACCTTCAGCGTTGGCGACATGGCCCTCATTAGCGGGGCAATAATTCCTCATCAATCCTTGTTACTCCCACGCCCTTTCCGCGTCATTAACTTAAGGAGACGTTGGCCAAGTATCTCGGCGGCGCCCCCGAAAACAGCAGATCGCGCCGCAATTGACGCGGATCGTCACCAGACAGGATGGGAACACTCACGCTGTGAGGAACTCACAAGTCGGTCACAAAGATCCGATGCATCGGGCGGCATAAGGAGGACAGGCGCAGATGAATCTTCAGGGCAGAGGCAGACTTTGGCCGCTTATGCTCCTCACCGCAGTGCTGGCGCTAATCGTTGCTTGCATGGGGGCAGAAGGGGAGAACACGACTCCAGACGACGAATCGGGCACCGCTCAGCGCATCGACGGTGGCGACCTGGTCGTCCAGGGAAACGAGCCGGACTCACTCGATCCCCACTGGTCGGCTTTCCAGCCGGACATCTCGCTACAGCGAATGCTCTGGCGCGGCCTGTACACGCTGGACGAGAACCAGGAAGTTCAGCCCGCTATGGCGGCTGAAATGCCGGTGGTCTCGCCTGACGGCACGATTTACACGATCACCCTGCGCGACGGCCTGCTGTGGTCAGACGGCGATGACCTGACGGCCGAGGACTTCGTGCTCGGCATCGAGCGGACCTGCAACCCGGACAACGCCGGCCAGTATCAGTTCGCGCTGACGTCCATCGTCGGCTGCGACGACTACGCTTACGCCGAAGAACCAACGGATGAGGAAAAGGCGGAGCTTCGCGCCGCTGTCGGCGTCACCGCGATCGACGACACGACAGTCGAAATCACGCTGGCGAACCCACAGCCAACGTTCCCCATCGTCCTTTCGCTGTGGATGACGTTCCCCGTACCCTCGCACCTGCTGCCCGATCCGGGCGAGGCGTGGCCGGCTGGCCCAGACGCCCCCGAGGCCCTGGCGTTCAACGGCCCCTACGTGCTGACGGAGTACGTCCCGCAGGACCACGCAACCCTGGCCGCGAACCCGAACTGGGCCGCGCCCGACGGTGTCTCTCCCACGCTGGACAGCCTGACGGTGCGCTTCATCGACGACACTGCGTCGGCGAACAACGCCTACCGGACGGACGAGCTTCAGTTCGCGCTGGCGGACACAACCGTGCTTTCCGCCCTCATTTCTGAGTTCGGCGACGGCGATGAGTACTTCGAGTCGGTCAGGCCCAGCACTCGCGGACTCCAGATGAACCTTGGCCGTGAGCCGCTGGACAATGTGGACGTTCGCCTCGCGCTCTCGCAGGCGATCGACCGTCAGGCCCTGGTGGACGTAGTCGCAAGCGGCGCGCACCAGGCGACTACCAGCTGGATCCCGGGCTTCGTCCCGGCCGGCGCCGCGCCCGATGCCTTCGACTCCTGCTGCGGGTTCGATCCCGATTCCGCCCGGCAGCACCTGGCCGACGCCGGTTACCCGAATGGCGAAGGCTTCCCCAGCGGCATCTCGCTCCTGATCGGCGACAGTTCCGAAGCCAAGGACACGGGCGCCTTCCTCCAGGACGCCTTTAAGACTCACCTCAACATCGACATTAAGATCGAGGCCGTGGACGGAGCGACCCGCGCCGATCGCTTCTACTCTATCGACTACGACCTCTACATCGGCGGCTGGGCCCAGGACTACCACGACCCGGAAACGTGGGTCGTCGGGCTCTTCGAGACGGGCAGCTTCATCAACTTCACGAACTGCAGCAACGAAGAGATCGACCAGCTGATCGCAGACAACCTGTCCAACTCTGACAACGATGCGCGTCTCGCCGCCTACGCCCGCGTGAACGAGCTGATCGTCACGACGGTATGCGGCGTCGCGCCATTCTGGCACGAAAACGCGCACTACCTGATCAAGCCGAACGTCGTCGGCATGAGCGAAAACGCCAACTCCCAGGACGCCATTCAGGCAGGCGACTGGATCGCTGAGGCCTGGGGTCTCTCCGAGTAACTATCGGCTCAAGAAGATGCAGGGCGTCCGGGCGGGCTGTGATGAGCCTCCCGGACGCCCTGTCATCTCAGGGGCCGTCGCCACGCCCACCGCAGGGCTCTCGCGATGACTGCTTACGTTATCCGCCGCCTCCTCTGGCTCATCCCGCTACTGTGGGCGGTGGCAACGATCACGTTCGTCGTCATGCACCTCGTCCCCGGCGGGCCTTTCGACTCCAACGACAAGCTGCCGCCGGCGACCCGCGAACTGCTCGAGGAACACTACAACCTCGATAAACCCGTCTACGAACAGTACTACTACTACATGCGGGACCTCGTTCTCGTCGACATCAGAAGCGAGCCGCCGTTCATCTACCCCGATCTCGGAACGTCGTTCACTCAGGACCGTGAGGTCACAGACATCATCAGCGAAGGATTCACGGTCTCGGCGCAGCTCGGTCTCAGCGCCTTCATCTTTGCGCTGGTGTTCGGCCTGACGCTGGGAATCGTCTCGGCGCTCAACCAGAACAGCCCGCTTGACTACTTCGCTGCGGCCCTGTCCTCGCTTGGCGTCGCCGTGCCATCCTTCGTGATCGCCACAGTTGGCGTGCTCATCTTCGCCGTCGAACTCGGCTGGTTCGACGTGCTCGGGTGGGGCGGCCCAGCCTGGCATCAGATGTGGAACCCGCTTGCCTGGGACTGGCGGAAGGTCGTCCTGCCCGTCGTCTCGCTTGGCCTGCTGCCGATGGCGTTCATCGCGCGCATCACGCGAGCCAGCATGCTGGAAGTGCTGCGCGAGGACTACGTGCGCGCGGCGCGCGCTCGCGGACTGTCCGAGCGAGTCATCATCCTCAGGCACGTGGTCAAGAACTCGCTGATACCGATCTTGACGGTGGCGGGGCCAATGCTCGCCGCGCTGGTCACGGGCTCGTTCATCGTCGAGCGAATATTCGCCATCAACGGCATCGGCACTCCCTTTGTCGACGCCGTGTTCCGCCGCGACTACGGCGTGATCATGGGCACGACGATCTTCTACGCCTCGGCCGTCGTCATCGCCAACCTCGTCGTTGACGTGCTCTACGCTGCGGTCGATCCAAGGATTCGGTACTCCTGATGGCTCACGCGAGGGCTCTGCCGCTCCCCGACCTCCTGGCGGGCGATGCGGGGGGAAAGCGAAACGGAGTTTGGCCTGACGCGCTCAAGCGCCTGAGCCGCAACCGTCCGGCGATGATCGCCTTGTTCACGCTGGGCGCTATCTTCGTCCTCGCCGCGCTCGGGAACTACGTTGATGTAATCCAGCGCTACGACCCGGCGGCGCTGAACTACGCAGACGGAACGAAGACAGGCCCCAGCTGGGACCACTTCCTGGGCCAGGACCACCTGGGCCGCGATACCTGGGCGCGCGTTCTCCAGGGCACGTGGATCTCGCTTCGCGTCGGCCTCGGCGTCGCCGCCATCGCCCTGGTCGTCGGCGTTCTGGTCGGTGGCGCGGCGGCCTTGACCGGCAGCGCCGGCGACAACATCCTGATGCGGGTTACGGACGCACTGTACGCGTTTCCCGATCTGCTGTTCATCATCTTGCTGCGTGCGGTCCTCGACGGCCGCGACGTGCCTGGCGGCGACGTAGCGATCATCATCTTCACGATCGCCTTCGTCAGCTGGATGACCGTCGCCCGCCTCGTCCGCGGCCAGATGCTATCGCTCGCCAGGAGCGACTACGTACTGGCTGCCAGAGCGCTCGGCGCGTCACAGACGCGAATCGTCTTCTTTCACATGCTGCCAAACGCACTCGGCCCCGTTATCGTCGCCGTCACGTTTGCGATACCCGTGGCCATCTTCGCCGAATCGGCGCTGGCGTTCATCGGCTTCGGGGTTGCACCGCCAGCGGCCAGCCTCGGCACGCTGATCGACGAGGGTCACCGCCAGATCATCGAGACGAAGTGGATGCTCATCTTCCCTGGGTCGGTGCTGGCCGTGCTGATGCTCTGCTTCACGTTCCTCGGCGACGGCCTGCGCGACGCCCTCGACCCGCGTAGCCGCTAGCTCAGCGGTCGGCCCACCACCGATCTTCCCGATCGCGGCTCCCGGTGCGCCTTCTTGCGGCTGATTCCCTTCGCTCGATACAATCTCCGCATCCGCTCACCCGGAGCGGGCGAAGGGAGCAGCGATATGGCCGGTCCGCTGGCGGGCATCAAGGTGGTAGAGATGGGCCTCTGGGTCGCCGGGCCGTCCTGCGCGGTCATCCTCGGCGATTGGGGCGCCGACGTGATCAAGATCGAGCCGCCAACGGGCGATCCGTTCCGCGGCCTCTTTGCCTCACTGATGGGCACGCCGGCCGAGCTCAACCCACCGTTCGAGCTGGACAACCGGGGCAAGCGGAGCGTCGTCCTCGACCTGCAAAAGGAGGAGGCGCGCGAGATCGCCTACAAGCTCATCGCCAACGCCGACGTCTTCATCACCAACAACCGGCCCCGCGTCCTCAGCGAGTACGGCATGGACTACGAGACGCTGCACGAGCGCTTTCCCCGCCTCGTCTACGGCCACATCACCGGCTACGGCCCGGAGACCGATTCGCGCGACACCGCCGCCTACGACATCGGCGCATTCTGGGCGCAGGCCGGCGTCGCCATGTCGCTCACCGCGCCGGGCGCCGAGATCCCGCAGCAGCGCGGCGGTATGGGCGATCACATGACCGGCCAGATGTGCGCCGGAGCCATCTGTGCCGCGCTCTGGAGCCGCGAGAAGACCGGCGAGGGCCAGATGGTCTCGGTGCCGCTGGTGCGCGTGGGCGTCTACATGATCGGCTGGGACGTGATGCTGGCGATGCGCCTCGGCATGCCCGTCCCAACGTACGACCGCCATCACGCCGTGAACCCGATCATCACCTGCTACAAGGCCGGCGACGAACGGTGGTTCTGGCTGCTTCTCCTCCAGGCCGACCGCCACTGGCCGGACCTCTGCCGCGCCCTCGACCGAGAAGACCTACTGACGGACGAGCGCTTCTCTAACATCACAGCGCGCCGCGCGAACGGCCCCCAGCTTGTCGAGGAGCTCGACGCCGTGTTCGAGACGAAACCGATGGCCGAATGGGCGGCGGCGTTCAAGGAGCACGATGTCTGGTGGGCGCCCGTAAACTACGTCCACGAGCTGACCACGGATAAGATGGTCCGTGAGTCCGGGGCCTTCGTCCAGGTGCCGGGACCGGACGGCCCGGTCGAAATGGTCGCCACGCCCGCCGACTTCTCGACCACGCGCTGGGAGCCCAAGGGCATCGCCCCGGAGCTGGGCCAACACACGGAGGAAGTGCTGCTGGAGCTAGGCTACGACTGGGAGCAGATCATCCCGCTCAAGGAGCGGGGCGTCATCCCCTGACAGCGGCTACTCGTAGCGCAACGCTTCAGCCGTGGGAACGCTCGCGGCCTGCTGCGACGGAATGATCGTCATCAGCAGCGAAGCGAAGATCGTCACGCCGCCGATGAGCACGATCTGCAGCCACGGCACGTAGAAGTTGCCGCCTTCGCTCGGAAAGTCATCGCTCGTCACCAGGAAGTAGGCCAGCCAGAGGCCCAGGCCGGTGCCGGAGATCACGCCAAGAACGGTGACGAACGACGACTCCATCATGAAACTCAGCGACACCATACTCTTCTTGTAGCCGATCGCCCGCAGCATGCCGATCTGCTGACGCCGTTCGACCACCGTGCGGAAGGCGATCACGCCGATCCCGGCGACACCAACCACGAGGCCGAGGCCCATGAACGCCTGCATCAGATAGAGAAAGTTGCGCGACAGGGCGCTGTTTCCTTCCGCGATCTCCTCCAGCGAATCCGCCTGCGCTCCCGTCGTCACCAGCGCGGCCTCGATGTCACGCGCCAGCTCCCGCGAGTCATCCGGGTTGGTGAGCGCTACGAAGTGGACCGACAGCTCCGGGAGACCGAATACGCCGCGGAACGCCTCCGGCCCCATGAATATCCCGGGAAAGTTAGCGCTCGCGCCGAACTCAATCACGCCGATCACGCGCAGTGAACGCGTAATGCCCGAGGCCGAGTCGCGAACGACGATCACGGGCGCCTCAAACGTGTCCTCCTGAGTAGGGATTCCGTCGAGCGAGAACTCGTGGGGTCCAAAACCGCCCTCGATCGCGAATGCGTCGATGATCGCGACATCGGGCTCGCTCTGCAGCGCGTCCCAGACGGCGTCGGCATCCTCATAGCCGTTGGCGATCTTGTCGAGTGGCACGTCGCCGTTCTCGATGAACCCGTTGGTCAGCCCTTGCACCGGGTAGCTGTCAAACTCACCACCCGGAGAGCCGGGTGATGGGGGCACTGCTGGGCAATCCCCCTGGCACACCTCGCTCGCATCGCCGAAGCCGGCGATCTGAACCGCACCTTCAGCCTCTATCTCATCAGCGATCGGATCGCCCGCCAGGAGAAGCGCATCGCGGACCGTCGCCATCGGGTTGTTCGGGTTCTCAACGACCTGAACGTCCCAGCCGCCCCGCGACTCGTCCTGCGCGAACAGTTTCTCGTAGTTCAGGTTCATCGCCGACATCGTCGTCAGCGAGAAGACAACAAGCGAGATCATCGCCAGCGTCATGCCAGTTCGGAAACGGTCCGCCATCGGGTAGGCAACAGCCGTCCGCAAAGACGGCAAGATCGACCCGAAGGCGCCGCCGGCCCGCGACAGGAACGCCAGCAGGATATCCAGGTTGTAGATGATGAAGAACGTCGAGGCCGTCACCATTGCCACGCCGCTCAAGAAGAACATCTCGATGTCGCCGTCCAGCGTGCCGAACAACCACTGCAGACGGTCCCCCGCAGTGAAGCCCCAGAAAAGGAGCAGGAACAGCGACATCGCAGTGTAGGCAGGGCGGGCCGGCGCACCGAAGTACGTCGCGAAGACGGTAGCGCCCACCGTGATCAGCGTAACGCCCAGCGCGAACGGAAAAGCAATGTCACTCTGGAGCCCCAGGTAGACGAGATAAACGCTAGCGGCGATGAGGAGCGTCCAGGCCGTGATGCCGCGCCAGCCCATACGCTTGTTCGAGTACTCCGGTGTGTCGCGGATCGCGGAGACGATGTTCAGCGTCGACACGCGCCACGAAGAGAAGGTCACGGTGAGGAAAGTCAGCACGACGCCGAGGCAGTACGAGATCACGATCGTCCGCAGCGTCACGTGCGGCGTGAACGTGAATCCGAGCGACTCGAATATCGCAGAGGCCGCCGTCGTAAGCGCGAAGGCAACGGCGACCCCAACACTGACGCCCACAACCGCAGAGGCCAGGTTGTAGCCAGTGCCCTCGGCCAGAAACATCTCGACGAGGTGGCGCCGTTTCATCCCGATGGCGCGCGCCATACCCATCTCAGACTTCCGCTCGGCCGCCAGCATGACGAAAATCATCACGATCAGCAGGACGCCGGCGCCGATAGAGAAGAGGCCGAGAAGGAGGAAGAAGGTCGTCATGAAGTTACCTATCTCCTCCGCGTCATCTACCGACTCCACCTTTGTGGTCTCGACCTGCAACGGAATCGACTCGGCAAACGTGAACCGGACGATCTCGGCCTCGACGGCCGGGATCGCGTCGAGCGTGTCCCGTACTCCGCCGCTCACCGAGACGAGGATGATCGACACCTGATCGCTGCCGAAAAGCTCCTGCACTGTCTCCAGACTCGCCACCATTCCTTCCGGCGAGGAGGCATCAAGCGCGCCAGTCACCGCACGGTCTTCGACAACCGCCCGGACGGTGTAGTCGCGGGGTTCGCTCTTGACGAAGGCTGTGATCACAGAACCCGCCACCGCCCGCAGTTCGTCGGCAGCGCTCTCGTTAAGGTAGACCTCGTCCGTACCGAGGTCGGTGACCGATAGCGATTCGCCAGTTTCCACGTCGATCACGTCGGGGAAAGCACCGGCTTGCCCCACGTCGATCCCTGTGAACAGAACGTCGGGCTCGCTCAGGCCCGTTTCGGCGTTGATCACCGGCACCGGCTCCCAGAGCAGGCCCATGTAGCCGTCCACGTTCTCCAGGCTGGCTACGTCGGCGGCGGCGAGGAACTGCTCGTACTCTGAGTTCGAGATCTCATCCTCGCCTGGGAGCTCATCAGCGCGCTGCCCGATCTGTCTTTCCAGAATGATGTCGGCGTGACCGAAGAGATCGAACGTCGCCTTCGTGATGCTGTAGTCGACGGTGTCACCGAAGGTAAACGCGGCAGTGATGATCACAGTGCTCAGCATCAGCCCGATCACGATCAGCGTGCTCTGCGCAATGCGGCGGGGGATGTTGCGCAGGCCCATCAGGAAGACGATCCGATTACGGAGGAAGATGAGCAGGATCGCACCCAGCGTGATCGCAAGCAGCCCCAGCAGGACGAACATGATCAGGTTCATCGAGAGGCCGAACATCGAATCCATGGTTCGCTCCTCCGCTAGGACGCGGCCTGCGCCCGGGCAGTCGCCTCGTCGCTCGTTATCTGTCCGTCCTGCATACGAATGATCCGCTGCGTCCGCTGCGCGACCTCGTCGGCGTGCGTCACAAGCACAAACGTCTGGCCGTGCTCCCGGTTCAGCCGCACCATCAGGTCCATGATCTCCCTGGCGTTGGTGCTGTCCAGATCGCCCGTCGGCTCGTC
The DNA here is from genome assembly GCA_022565075.1 of Chloroflexota bacterium. Classification (GTDB taxonomy): domain Bacteria; phylum Chloroflexota; class Dehalococcoidia; order SM23-28-2; family RBG-16-64-32; genus CF-162. Next base: position 14,991 of record JADFKG010000016.1, read on the forward strand.
GCCCCAGACGATCGCCGGGTCGTTGACGAGCGCCCGCGCGATCGTCACGCGCTGTCGTTGGCCGCCGGAGAGCTCGGCCGGCTTGTGGGTCGCCCGGTCGGCGACCTTGACGACCTCGAGCGCCTCCATCGACTTGCGCCGCGCCTCCTTGGCGGACGTGCCCGAGACGAGAAGCGGCAGCTCGACGTTCTCGACGGCCGAAAGCACCGGCAACAGGTTGTAGAACTGGAAGATGAAGCCCATCCGCCCGGCACGATGCTCCGTCTTCGCGTTGTCCGACATCGTGTTCAGGTCGACGCCCTCAACGATCACCTGCCCGCTATCGATGACGTCCAGGCCGGAAAGGCAGTTGAGAAGCGTCGTCTTGCCGCAGCCGGATGGGCCCATGATCGCGACCATCTCGCCGGGATCGATCCGCAGATTGATACCGCGCAGTGCGTTGACCTTCAAGCGCCCCGTGTCGTACGTCTTGACGACATCGATCGCCTTGATGATCGCCTCGCCACGAGCCTCAGTGGACTCCTTCACGTCGGTCCCCTCTTTCAATTCCGTAGTCACGAGCCAAACTCCTCCCGGCACCGGGCCGCGCTGATCGCCTTGGGATGGCAAGCCCAATCATCCTGTGCATACGTTGTACGTCATGTGATGGACGTCACAAGCGCCGAGAAGGTTCCGTCGCCTAGCGTACAGCCCGTCAGGGCGCGGGCATACCCCGGCGAGGCAGCGCCGATGACTCGAGTACCCGAACCTCTCGCCCAAGGGCGTCCCCTAGCGCCTCCCTCAGCACCTGGGCGACGTCTTCCAGGCGCGGACTCTGTCCGCTCAGCGACTCGATCGACGCCACACCGCGATCGCCGATCCCGCAGGGCACGATGCGCCCGAACCACTCCAGATCCACCGTGACGTTTAGCGCGAGGCCATGCGTCGTCACCCACGCGCCCGAAGGGCCAGCCGGCTTTCCAACCCTCACCCCGATAGCCGCGATCTTTTCGGCCGACGAGCCCGTTTCGCCGGCCCAGACGCCGGTCAGGCCGCACTCAGTGTGGGCTTCGATCCCGTATGTCCGCACGGTCCGAACGACCGCCTCCTCAAGCGCCCGCACGTAGGTCACGACGGAGAGTGCGGCCGCGCGCAGGTCAACGATCGGATAGGCGATCAACTGGCCGGGGCCGTGAAACGTTATGTCGCCTCCGCGGTCCGTCTCGATCAGGGGAGCGCCGAGCGCTTCCTCCGGCAGTCGCAGATTCGCTCCCGGTCCGCGCCGGCCGGTCGTGAACACGGGCGGGTGCTCGAGCAGCAGAATCGTATCGGGAATCTCGCCCCGCGCCCGTCGTCTCGCCAGCTCTCGTTGATACTCCCACGCTTCGAGGTATTCGACCCGTCCCAGCCACGCGAAGTCGCAGAGCGCCCCCATCAGTCGAGATCCGAGCCCGGCCCGAACGCCTCCAGGCGCGACTTGACGTCGCCCAGGAACGCGCCCGCCTGGTGGCCGTCGAGGATGCGGTGGTCGAACGACAAGCAGAGGTTCACAATGTTGCGCACCGCGATCGCGCCGTCTTCCATGACGGTTGCCCGCCTCGTGATCGCCTCCAGGCTGATGATCGCGGCCTGACCCAGGTTGACGATAGGCATCGAAACGATCGAGCCGAAGGCGCCGGTGTTGTCCAGCGTGAACGTCCCTCCCTGCACGTCGTCGAGCTGCAGCTTCTTGTTGCGCGCCTTCTCGCCCAGCTCCGACATCGCCCGCGCCAGGCCGGCCACGCTCAAACGATCGGCGTCCTTGATCACCGGCACGAGGAGGCCGCGCTCTGTCGCCACCGCCATTCCCAGGTTCACCCGCTTCTTGAGCAGGATCTGGTCCTCTGCCCAGGATGCGTTGAGGTACGGGTGATCGGGCAACGCCCGCGACACAGCATGCGCCGCGAACGGCAGGTACGTCAGGTCGACGCCGGTTCGCTCACGGAACGCCTCCCGCTCGTCTGCGCGAAGCTTCACGAGCTCGGTGACGTCCGCTTCGACGACCAGCCAGGCGTGCGGCGCAGTGAACGCCGACTCTGACATGCGCCTGGCGATCGTCCGCCGGATGCCCGAGACGGGGACCGTCTCTTCGTCCGCGCTGGCTTTGGGGACGGCGGCCGGTGCGCCTTGCGCGAACGTCCGCACGTCCTCTTCGAGGATGCGTCCGCCTGGGCCCGAGCCTTCGACGCCCACCAGGTCGACGCCCAGCTCCTCGGCGACCCTTCGCACGCGCGGGGTCGCGCGGCGGGGTCCGCCCCGATCTGCGCGCTCTCGTGGCGCGGCGGCGCTCGGCTCTTTCGGCGGCTTCGGCTCTTCGGATGGCGCGGCCGGCGCGATCTCGGCCGGTGTTTCGCCCGGCACCTGGTCGATCGTGCACAGCTCGGCGCCGATCGGCACCGTCTCGCCCTCCGCCACAAGGATCTCAACGACCGTGCCAGAGACAGGCGACGGCAGCTCGACGTTCACTTTATCCGTGTTCACCTCGACGATCGGCTCGTACTTCGCGACTTTGTCTCCCGGCGCCTTGAGCCATTTCTCGATCGTACCCTCAGTCACGGTCTCGCCCACCTCGGGTAGCGTCAGCGTGTACGGCATGCGCTAGAACGCCGCCAGCTTGCGAATACCGTCGGCGATCTTCTCCGGGTTCGGCAGGATCTGCTCCTCCAGCACGCTAGAGTACGGCGCGAGCGGCACGTCCGGCGAGGCGATACGCGTCACCGGGCCATCGAGAAATTCGAACGCGTCCTGGGCGATCGTCGCCGCCACCTCGGCGCCGAAGCCACCGCTGATGTTGTCCTCGTAGACGATCAGCGCCTTGCCAGTCTTGCGCACAGACTCCAGCACGCACTCCTTGTCCCATGGAGACACCGTGCGCAGGTCGATCACCTCGACCGAAGTACCGTCGTCACCCTCGACTACGTCCGCCGCTTCGAGCGAGTAACGCGTCATCAGGCCGTACGTAACGAGCGTCATGTCGTTCCCTTCGCGCTTTGTCGCGGCGACACCGATCGGGATCGTGTAGTCCTCGTCCGGCACCTCCTCCCGGAATAGCCGGTAGGCTTTCTTGTGCTCGAGAAACATCACGGGGTTCGGATCGCGGATCGCCGACTTCAGCAGGCCCTTCGCGTCGTACGGGCTGGCGACGCAGATCACCTTCAGGCCCGGCACGTGCGCGTAGAACGCCTCGATCGACTGCGAGTGGTACGGCCCACCGTGGATGCCGGCGCCGTACGGAGTGCGCACCGTGATCGGGCAGCTCCAGGCGCCGTTCGAGCGATAGTGCAACCGCGCCGCCTCGCTCACGATCTGATCGAACGCCGGGTGGATAAAGTCCGCGAACTGGATTTCGGCGACCGGCAGCAGCCCGTTGATCGAGGCGCCGATCGCAGCGCCGACGATCGCCGCCTCGGCCAGCGGCGTGTCCATGCAGCGGTCCTCACCAAACTCGTCCCGGAGGCCATCGGTCGCGCGGAAAACGCCGCCGCCGCCCACATCCTCGCCAAGCACGAAAACGCGCTCGTCGCGCCTCATCTCATCGCACAGCGCGTCGCGAACCGCCTCGACCATCGTCTTCTCAGCCACTGCTACTCCTCCTCCACGAACACGTGCCGCATCGCCGTTGCCGGATCGGGCGTCGGCGCGGCCTCGGCGTACTCCGTCGCGGCGTCAATCTCAGCCATCGCTTTCGCCTCGATCTCATCGATCTCGCTCGCCGAGGCGACATCGTTTTCCTCCAGCCAGGTCCGGAAGCGGATGAGAGGGCCCTTCTTCTCCCACTCCTCTACTTCCTCGCGGCTGCGGTAGCGGCGGTCGTCGTCATCGCTGGTGTGCGGCACGAGACGGTACGTCTTCGCCTCGATGAACGTTGGGCCGTCGCCGTTCCGCGCCCGTTCGACCGCCTCTTTCGCGGCGCTGTAGACCGCCAGCACATCGTTCCCGTCGACCGTCACGCCCGGGAAGCCGTAGCCTTGCGCCCGTATCGAAAGGTCAGTGATCGCCGCCTGTTTGCTCGCCGGCACGGAGATCGCGTACTGGTTGTTTTCGCAGACGAAGATCACCGCCAGTCTGTGTACTCCGGCCAGGTTCATCGACTCGTGCACGACCCCAACACTCGCGGCGCCGTCGCCGAAGTACGCCACCGCCACCTCGTCCAGGCCGCGCAGCTTGCTCGCCAGCGCGATCCCGACGGCGTGAGGCACTTGTGTCGCAACGGGCGCCGAACCCGAGACGATGCGCAGGTCCACACTGCTGAAGTGGGACGGCATGTTGCGCCCGCCGCTCTCGATCGACTCCGCCCGCCCCAGGTGTGCCAGCAACAGGTCCCGTGGCGTCATGCCCAGCGTCAGCGCCACACCGATGTCGCGGTAGTACGTGAGCGCCCAGTCCTTGCCGGGCGTCATCGCGAATGCCGTCCCGACCTGCGTCGCCTCGTGACCCTCACCGGTGACCGCGAACGGGCCCTTTCCCATGCGGTTCAGCATCCGCTCGCGCTCTCCGACGGAGCGCGCGAGGAACATCTTGTAGTAGAGCTCGCGGAGCTGGTCCTTGCTCAGCCCCTGCGCGCCTGGAACGTCGCTTACGGAGACCATGTCTCTCGCCTCCTCCTCACCAGTAGATGCTGATCCCCGCCGATAGCTGAGCCGCCTCACCCAGCACCTCGCTCAGCGATGGATGCGGGTGGATGCTCGTGCCCATCTCCCAGGCCGAAGCCTGCAAGAAGCGGCCCAGCGCTGCCTCTGAGACGATGTCGGCAACGTGCGCGCCCACAAGGTGCACACCCAACAGATCGCCACCGTCCTGGTCGAACACGACCTTGGCAAAGCCGTCCGTCTCGTCCTGAATCAGCGCCATCGCGTTGTACTTGAGCGAGAAGCGCTGCGACTTCGCGTTCAGGCCCCGCTCCTTCGCCTCGGCGAGTGTCAGGCCGACAGCGGCCACCTGCGGGTTGCTGTACGTCACGCGCGGGACCCGGTCGTAGTCCAGCCTCTGCGCTTCCTTGCCCGCGATCGCCTCAGCAGCGATAAACCCCTCGGCGCCGGCGACGTGCGCGAGCAGCAGCCCGCCGATCGCGTCGCCGATCGCGTAGACACTGGGCTCAGCGGTCCGGTACGTCTCGTCCAC
>JADFKG010000017.1 GCA_022565075.1 Chloroflexota bacterium
GACCTGGAGGTCATCGGCGAGGCGAAGCCGAAGGAGGAAGACGCGCCGACAGCAGTTGCGCCCACCCCGGCAGCCGTCGATGAAACTCCTGCCGAGCAGCCCGCGGCCGAGGCGGCGGACGAAGCTGCCCAGCCGGCCCAGGCTGAGGCCACAGAAGAGATCGAGGTCCCCGAAGAGATCGAGGTCCCCGAAGAGATCGAGGTCCCCGAAGAGATCGAGGTCCCCGAAGAGATCGAGGTCCCCGAAGAGATCGAGGTCCCCGAAGAGATCGAGGTCCCCGAAGAAGTAAAGACTGCCGAAGACGCGCCGGCCGAGCCCGAGGCGCCTGCTGCCGAAGAGGCGGAGGCTCCTCCGGAGGAGGCTGTCGCCGAGGAGCCGAAAGCGGCCGAAGAGCCAACGGACGAAGGGAAAGCGCAATGATCCAGAAATACTCCCGTCTCCGCGTGGCCGACAACTCTGGCGCCAAGCAGATACGCGTCATCCAGGTCTTGGGTGGTTCGCGGCGCCGTTATGGTGCAGTCGGCGATGTCATCGTCGCTTCAGTGAAGCTGGCGGCGCCCGGCAGCGCAGTAAAGAAGGGCGAAGTGGTGAAGGCCGTCGTCGTACGTACGGCACAGCCATGGCGTCGTGCGGACGGCTCCTACATTCGCTTCGACGAAAACGCTGCCGTTATCCTGGAAGATGACTTCAACCCGCGGGGGACGCGCATCTTCGGCCCCGTGGCGAGGGAGCTGCGCGAGCGCAACTTCATGAAGATCGTATCGCTGGCGCCGGAAGTGGTATAGACGTGAACAAGATACGCAAGGCAGACACCGTAATCGTGACCAAGGGCAAAGATCGCGGCCGTACCGGCGAGGTGCAGGGCGTGATGCCGCCCGGCAAGAAGACGGACAAGTTCGGCCGGCCTCGGCCGGGCAAGCTCATCGTCGCCGGCGTCAATATCGTCAAGCGCCACCAGAAGGCGAGCGGCCCGCAGAAGCCCGGAGGGATCATCGAGCGCGAGGCGCCGATCTCCTGGACGAACGTCGCGCTCGTCTGCGCGGCTTGCGGTGAGCCGACGCGCGTCGGCCTGCGGTCGCTGCCCGGCGGTGGTAAGACACGCTTCTGCAAGAGTTGTGACGAGAATATCGATTGAGTGAGGCCAAGTTGATCACCAGAGTAGAGCCCCGGATGAAGGCGATCTACAAGAGCGACGTGCTGCCTGTGCTCATGCAGGAGTTCAGCTACGCTAACGTCATGCAGGCGCCTACTCTGCACAAGATCAACCTCAACATCGGCCTCGGCGAGGCGGTGAGCGAGGTCAAGTCGCTCGACGCTGCCGTCGGCGATATCGCCACGATCTCCGGCCAGCGGCCGGTGATCACGCGCGCCAAGAAGTCGATCTCCAACTTCAAGCTGCGCGAAGGCATGCCCATCGGCGTCACTGTGACGCTGCGCAACGATCGCATGTGGGAGTTCTTCGACCGCATGGTCAACGCTGCGTTGCCGCGTGTCCGGGACTTCCAGGGCATTTCGCCCAACTCCTTCGACGGCCGCGGAAACTACAGCCTGGGCCTGCGCGAGCAGCTGATCTTCGCCGAGCTTGATTTCGACAAGATTGATAAGATCAGAGGCATGCAAATCACTATCGGGACGACAGCGAACACCGACGAAGAGGCGAAGAGGCTGCTCCAGCTACTGGGCATGCCCTTCGCAGAGCGCGGATAACGGGAGCGAGACAGTGACACGAAAAGCCCTCTACGAAAAGACGTTCAACAAGACGCCGAAGTTCAAGGTGCGCCATCGCAGCCGCTGCCGCCTCTGCGGCCGGCCGCGTGCGTACATGCGCCGCTTCGCCCTCTGCCGAATTTGCTTCCGGGAGCATGCGCTGTTGGGCCACCTGCCCGGCGTCAAGAAGTCGAGCTGGTAGGAGAACATGGTCACTGATCCGATCGCCGATATGCTGACCCGCATCCGCAACGCGCTCGTAGCGCGGCATGACTACACGGACATCCCCACCTCCAAGGTCAAGGAGTCGATCGCCGCGGTGCTGAAGAAGGAAGGCTACATCCAGGGCTACGAAAAGCGGGAGGATGACCGCCACGGCAGCATTCGCGTCCAGCTGGCGTACACGGGCAAGAAAGAGCCGGTGATCATCGGCCTCAACCGCGTCAGCAAGCCGGGCCTTCGCGTTTACACGGCGCGCAGCGAAATGCCGCGGGTTTACGGAGGCCTTGGCATCGCTATTCTGTCCACGCCGGAAGGTGTGATGACCGGCAAAGACGCGCGCAAGCGCGGCGTCGGCGGCGAAGTGCTGTGCTATGTGTGGTAATGAACGATGTCTAGAGTAGGCGCCAACCCGATCGCGCTTCCCAAGGGCGTGGAGGTCAAGATCGACGGCTCCCAGGTCTCCGTCAAGGGACCGAAGGGCGAGCTTTCGTGGGCCTTCCAGAGCGAGATCAGCTTCAAGCAAGAGAACGACCAGATCATCGTCACCCGGCCGTCCGACCAGGCGCGCCACAAGGCGATGCACGGCCTCTCGCGCACGCTGCTCGCCAACATGGTGACCGGCGTTACCGAGGGCTTCTCGAAGACGCTGGAGATGCACGGCGTCGGCTACAGGGCGCAGATGCAGGGCAAGGACCTGGAGGTCAGCGTCGGCTACTCGCACCCCGTAAGGGTCTCGCCGCCGGCAGGCGTCGAGTTCGAGGTCGACGGCACATCAAAGATTATCGTCAAGGGTTCGGACAAGCAGGCGGTGGGCCAGGCGGCCGCCGACGTGCGCAGGATCCGCCCGCCCGAACCGTATAAGGGCAAGGGCATCCGCTACGAGGGTGAATACGTCCGACGCAAGGCCGGTAAGGCCGGCAAGGCGATGGAGTAAAGTCGCATGAAGGGATCGAAAACGGCGAGGGCTGCCCGGAGGCGCCGGCACGTGCGCGTTCGCAAGAACGTCGCGGGGACGGCGGCGCGGCCGCGCCTCGACGTCTTCCGCAGCCTGAACCACATATACGCCCAGATCATCGACGACGGCGCCGACCACACGCTCGTCTCTGCCTCCGACATGGACAAGGAGATCCGGCCCACAGTCAAGGAGAGCCAGAAGAAGACGGAAGTGGCGACGGTCGTTGGTGAGGCGCTGGCGAAGCGGGCGAAAGAGAAGGGAATCACGACGGTCGTCTTCGACCGCGGTGGCTTCCGCTATCATGGACGCGTCAAGGCGCTGGCTGAGGCTGTGCGAAAGGGAGGCCTGACCTTCTAAAAGGCAGGACGAGTGAGCTATGTCGAACCCCGGTAAGTACATCGCAAAGAAAGAACGCGTGGATCCGAACGACCTCGAACTTCAGGAGAAGGTCGTGTTCATCAACCGCGTGGCCAAGGTGATGAAGGGCGGCCGCCGCTTCCACTTCACCGCCATCGTTGTCGTCGGTGACATGAACGGCCACGTCGGCGTCGCCATGGCCAAGGCCAAAGAGGTGCCGGAGGCGATTCGCAAGGCCGCGGTCGTCGCCCGCAAGAACATCATCAAGGTGCCAATGCTGAAGACGAGCCTGCCTCACCCGCTGCTCGTACACTTCGGCGCATCGAAGGTCTTGATCAAGCCCGCGCCGGCCGGCACCGGCCTCATCGCCGGCGGCGGCGTGCGCGCCGTCCTGGAGATGGCCGGCATCAAGGACGCGGTCGCCAAGCAGCTCGGCTCCAGCAACCCAACCAACGCCGTCAAGGCGACCATGCTGGCTCTCTCTCTCATGCGCTCCCCCGAGGAAGTGCTGGCGAGGCGAAGGCAGTTTTCCGACGAGGCGAGCATTGGCCGCTAAACTGCGCGTCACCTGGCGCAAGAGCGCCATCGGCTACAAGATCGACCAGAAGCGAACGATCGAAGCGCTGGGCCTCAAGCGCCTGGGGCACACCGTAGAGCACGAGGACACGAGGCCTATACGTGGTATGCTCCACAAGGTTCGCCACCTCGTCGACGTAAGCGAGGACGGAGAATAAATGCAGGCCCACGAGCTGAAACCCGCGCGCGGGTCAAGGCAGAACCGAAAGAGGATTGGCAGGGGCAACGCATCCGGGACGGGTACCCATTCCGGGCGCGGTCTCGGGGGACAGAAGTCTCGCTCCGGCCGAAAGCCACGCCGCTTCTTCGAAGGTGGCCAGACGCGCCTCATGCGCCGTCTGCCCCGCCGCCGCGGCTTCGTTAACCGCTTCCGCATTGAATACCAGCCTGTCAACCTGCGCGACCTCGAACGTTTCGACGACGGCGCAGACATCACCAACGAAACGCTTAAGGAAGCCGGGCTTATCGACTCGGCTAAGAAGCCGGTCAAGATTCTCGCCAGCGGCGAGATCACCCGCAAGCTGAACGTCCGTGTTGAGCGCCTCTCGCTAACGGCAAAGGAGAGGATCGAGGCCGCGGGCGGCACGGCGGAAGAGACAACCGAGCGCAAGGTCAGGTCCGAGCGGCGCGGCGCCGCCAAGCGCAAGCGACGTAAGGGCAAGCCCGCCGAGGCCGAAGGCGCCGGCGACGAGAAGAAAGGCAAGGCCAAGGCTCAGAAGGGCGACGGCAAGGCGGACGCCGAAAAGGGCAGCGCCGAGACCAAGGGCGCCGGCGACGAGAAGAAGGACAAAGGCAAGGCCAAGGCTCAGAAGGGCGACGGCAAGGCGGACGCCGAAAAGGGCGGCGCCGAGGCCGAGGGCGCCGACGACGAGAAGAAGGACAAAGGCAAAGCCAAGGCTCAGAAGGGCGGCGCCAAGGTAAAGGCCGAAAAGGGCGGCGCCGAGACCGAAGGTAAGGCAGACGAAGCCGCGGCCGCCGAGAAGCCTTCAGCAGACAAGGACTCCGAGGGCGATGGCGACTAGAGCAGAATCACGACCGCAGCAGCAGCGACCGCAGTTGCTGCAGTCGGCCATCACGGCGATGGGGCAGGCGGACATCCGCGAGAAGCTGCTGTTCACGTTCGCCATGCTCGTCATCTTCCGCTTCACATCGAACCTGCCTGTGCCGGGCGTCAACCCGCTGGCACTCGCGGCGCTGTTCGAGAGCAGCACAGTCCTCGGTTTCCTCAACATCTTCAGCGGCGGCGCGCTGGCCAACATGAGCGTGGCGGCGATGGGCGTTTACCCGTACATCACAGCCTCCATCATCATGCAGCTCATGGTGCCGATCGTGCCGGCGCTGCAGGCGCTTTCGAAGGAAGGCGACTCAGGACGCAAGCAGATCAACATCTACACGCATTGGATGACCGTGCCGATGGCCTTCGTGCAGGGCTACGGCCAGCTGATCATCGTCCAGAGCCAGGGCGGCATCACAGGCATCGAGTTAACGGGCCCGAACGCCTTGCCCACTTTCGCTGCGGTGATCACGATGACCGCCGGCACGATGTTCCTGGTCTGGATCGCCTCACTGATCAGCGAGAAGGGCATCGGCAACGGCATATCTGTGCTCATTTTCGCCGGCATCATCGCCGGAATGCCGCAGTTCATCGGTGGCCGGTTATATACCGGCACCGGGGACGGCGTGACGACGACGATCCTCCTCGGTGGCTTCATGGTCGGGCTCGTGGCGTACATCGTCTTCTTCCAGGAGGCGCAGCGAAAGATACCCGTCCAGTACTCTCGCAGCGTCTTCAGATCGGGCCGCATGTATCGACAGTCTGGGCAGACTCATATACCCCTGAAGCTGAACAGCACCGGCATGATCCCGCTCATCTTCGCCTTCTCCGTGATCATCTTCCCGGCCTTCATCGGCCAGATGTTTGCGGCTTCCGACAACAACTCGGTTGCGTCGCTTGGCGACTTTGTCGTGACGGCCTTCAACCCGGACAACTTCGGCTACTGGGTCTTTGTCTTCTTCACGGTGGTCGTCTTCACGTTCTTCTATACCATCGTCACCTTCCAGCAGCAGAACCTGGCCGAGAACCTCCAACGCCAGGGCGGCTTTGTGCCCGGCATTCGGCCCGGCAAGCCGACGGACCAGTACATCAACCGCGTACTCCTGCGCATCACCTGGGCCGGCGCCTTCTTCCTCGCTTCGGTGGCGGTGGCGCCGTTCATCTTCTCGAGCTTCGTCGGCGCCGGGGCGACGGGCAGCCGCTCGACGGCCTTCGGCATCACGAGCGCCGGCCTGATCATCGCCGTCGGCGTCGTGCTCGATACGCTGCGCCAGATCGAGGCGCAGCTAATGATGCGCCAGTACGAAGGCTTCATCAGGTAGCGTGTTCGTAGTCCTCCTCGGCCTGCCCGGTGCAGGCAAGGGAACGCAGGCTGCCCGTCTCAAGAAGGACCTGGGGCTGGCTCACGTCACCACCGGCGACCTCTTCCGCCAGAACATCGCCGCCGAGACAGAGCTGGGTAGGAAAGCGAAGCCGTACTATGACGCCGGCGAACTCGTGCCCAACGACCTGACCATCGGCATGCTGCTGGAACGCATCCACCAGCCCGACTGCGCCAGCGGCTGCATGTTCGACGGCTATCCGCGCAACATGGAGCAGACGGTCGCGCTGGACCAGGCGCTGGCCGCAGCCGGAAAGCAGATAGACCGCGTCGTCTACGTCGAAGTGGCCGAAGACGAGCTCGTGCGCCGGCTCTCGGGCCGCTGGCTCTGCCCCAGGTGCGCCGCCATCTACCACGACCTCAGCGCGCCACCGGCGAAGGCGGGCGTCTGCGACAAGTGCGGTAGCGAGTTGACGCAGCGCTCCGACGACAAGCCCGACATCGTTCGCAACCGGCTCAAGGTGAACATCGAGAACATGCAATCGCTGCTTGACCACTACGCAGGCCAGGACAAACTGACGACCGTTGATGGCGGTCGCGACCCCGAAGCCGTCGCGGCCGATCTACGGAAGGCTCTGGAGGGCTAGGCGTGGCCATCGTCGTCAAGTCGCGAGACGAGATCGCGATCATGAAAGAGGCCGGGCGCATAGTCTCCGCCGTTCGCGACCTGCTCGTCGACAGCCTGCGCCCCGGCATGGTGGAGCTGGAGCTGGACGAGATCGCCCGCCGCGAGTTCAAGAAGGCGGGCGTGATCCCCACGTTCCTGAACTACCATGGCTATCCCGCCACCGTCTGCGTCTCGATCAACGATGAAATCGTCCACGGCATCCCCGGCAAGCGTAAGATCCAGGACGGCGACATCGTCAGCATCGATATCGGTTGCACCTACAAGGGCTTCGTCGCCGACACGGCCGTCTCAGCCGGCGTTGGCAGCCTCTCGCCCGAAGCCCAGCACCTGATCGACGTGACCCGCGAGGCGGTCTGGCGCGGCATCCGCGCCTCTCGCGCCGGATCGAAGACCGGCGACATTGGCCATGCGATCCAGACCTACGTCGAAGGCGAGGGTCTGGCGATCGTGCGCGAGTATGTGGGCCACGGCATCGGGCGCGAGATGCACGAAGAGCCGGCCGTGCCGAACTACGGCAAACCGGACACCGGAACGCCGCTGCGGCCGGGCATGGTGATCGCGATCGAGCCGATGGTCAACCTGGGCGACTGGCGCACGAAGCGGGACGACGACGAGTGGACCGTGCGCACGATCGACGGCGCGCTGTCCGCACACTTCGAGCACACGCTAGCGATCACGGACGGCGAAGCCGAAGTGCTAACGTTGCCGTAAGGGTGCGGGTGTCTGTAGAATTCATATTTTGGGCGACTAACTCAGGGAGGAGAATGCCTCGCAAGAGGTGAATGGCTAAAAAAGAAGCGATTGAGGTAGAGGGAACCGTGAAGGAGAATTTGCCCAACGCCATGTTTCGTGTAGAATTGGCTAACGGGCACAAGGTGCTCGCCCACGCGTCCGGCAAGATCCGGATGCACTATATCCGAATCCTCCCCGGTGACAGAGTCCTGGTTGAGCTATCTCCCTATGACTTGACCCGTGGCAGGGTCACTTATCGCTTCAGGTAGGCATATGAAGGTTCAGGCGTCAGTAAAAAAGCGTTGCGAAAGGTGCAAAGTCGTCGTGCGTAAGCGCGTCGTCCGCATCGTCTGTCCGAACCCCCGTCACAAGCAGAGGCAGGGGTAAAAGAGGCATATGGCTCGCATCTCCGGCGTAGACATTCCCCGCGACAAGAAGGTCGATATCTCATTGTCGTACATCTACGGCATCGGCCGGCCCACGGCGGAGAAGATCTGCGAGTCCGTCGGCGTCTCACGTGACAGCAAGGTGCGCGACCTGAACGACGAAGAAGTCTCCCGCATCCGCGAGTTCATCGACAAGAACTTCACCGTCGAAGGTGAGCTGCGCAAGCAGGTGCGCACGGACATTCAGCGCCTCATCGAGATAAACAGCTATCGCGGCATCCGGCACCGCCGTGGCCTGCCCGTTCGCGGGCAGCGCACGAAGACGAACGCCCGCACAAAGCGCGGCCCGCGCCGCACAGTTGCCGGCAGGCGCCGCGCCGCGGTCAAGAAGTAGACCAGAAGGACGAACGATGGCAGAACGCAAGAGCAAACCACGACGACGCGAAAAGAAGAACGTGCCGGTTGGCCGTGCTTACATCACGTCGACGTTCAACAACACCGTGATCACGCTGACCGACCCCAACGGCGCCGTGCTCTCCTGGGCTTCCGCCGGAACCGCCGGCTTCAAGGGCTCCCGCAAGAGCACACCGTACGCCGCCGGCCTCGCCGCCGAAGCCGCCGCCCGCCGGGCGATGGACCACGGCCTGCGCCAGGTCGAAGTGCGCGTCAAGGGTCCTGGCAGCGGCCGGGAGGCGGCGATCCGCTCGCTGCAGTCCAGCGGCCTGCAGGTCACGCTGATCCGTGACGTGACGCCGATCCCGCACAACGGCTGCCGGCCACCCAAGCGACGGCGAGTGTAGGCGCGGATGGCCCGATACACCGACGCTCGTTGCCGGCTTTGCCGTCGCCTTGGGGAGAAGCTCTACCTCAAGGGAGACAAGTGCTACTCCAACTGCGTCTTCGACAAACGCCCGTTCCCGCCCGGCCCGCGCCAGTCGCGGCGCCGCAAGATCTCCGACCGTGGTCTGCAGTGGCGCGAGAAGCAGAAGGCACGGGCCATCTACGGCGTGCTGGAGAGCCAGTTCCGCAAGTACTACGAAGACGCCGCCCGCCGCCCGGGCGTCACCGGCGAAACGCTCCTGCGGACGCTGGAGCTGCGGCTGGACAACGTCATCTACCGTTTGGGCTTCGCCGATTCCCGGCAGCAGGCGCGCCAGGTAGCGTCGCATGGTCTTTTCGCGGTCAACGGCCGCCGGACCACGATACCCTCGCACATCCTCAAGCCGGGCGACGCGGTGAGCTGGAGCCCGCGTGGCGAAAAGAGCGAATACTTCAAGCTTGTAAGTGAAAAGGTCGCGAGTAAGGAAATACCCTCCTGGGTCAGCCGCGATGACACTGCCATGACAGGCAAGGTCAACGAGCTGCCTGACATGGAGGAGATCGGCGCCAAGTTCAGCGCGGCGACGATCGTCGAATACTACTCGCGCTAGAGGTGATAATGCTAGAACAGCAATTGTTCCGGGCAGCCGGAGCCGCAACCACGGAGCAGACGTCCGACGAGCCGACGATCGAGGTCGAAGAGTCGACGGATGACTACGCGCGCATCGTCGCGACGCCCCTGCTGCCTGGGTTTGGTATCACGCTGGGCAACGCCCTGCGGCGTGTCCTCTTGAGCTCGCTCCCGGGTGCCGCGGTCACGTCCGTCCGCATCGAAGGCATCCAGCACGAGTTCTCGACGATCCCCCACATCAAGGAAGACTCCATCGAGTTCCTCCTCAACGTCAAAGAGATCCGCCTGCGTCCTCTCTCAGACCGCGCCGGCATGCTCATCCTGGACCACAGCGGCCGCAGCGGACCGGTGACCGCCGGCGACATCCAGCTTCCGGAGCATTTTGAGATCGCCAACCCGGATCTGCATCTGGCCACCATGGACGACAAGGACGGAAAGCTCTACGTCGAGTTCAACGTGGAGCAGGGGCGCGGCTACGTCCCGGCCGGCCACGTCGACGGGACGCAGCTTGGCGTCATACCTGTCGACGGCATCTTCTCGCCGGTGCGCAAGGTCAACTATCGCATCGAGCAGACGCGCGTCGGCCAGGCGACGAACTACGACAAGCTGACGATCGAGCTCTGGACCGATGGCACGATCACCGCCAGCGAGGCCGTGAGCAAGAGCGCGGACATCCTCATCGAGCAGTTCAAGCTCTTCTCGCACATGGGCCGGCCGGCGATGCCGACGGTCGAACGCGGCCTGGGCGCCGGACTCCAGCTTTCGCCCGAACGGTACAACATGGCGATTGAAGACCTGAACCTCTCGATGCGCGCCTACAACTGCCTGCGCCGCAGTGGTCTGATGACCATCGGCCAGGTGTTGGAGAAGAGCGAAGAAGAGCTGCTGGCGCTGCGCAACTTCGGGCTCAAGTCCTACGACGAACTGAGGGAACGACTGGACGAGCTGGGCCTGCTGCCGGCCGGTGATGGTGAAGAGGAAGAGATCCTCGACGCGCCACCGCTGGATGCCGAAGAGCGCCCGATCAGCGCCAAGGCAGAGCCCTCGCAGGAGCTCGCTGCCGTACCCGCGGCCGAACCAGAAGCCGAAGCCGAAGCCGCGCCGGACACCGAGCCCGCGCCCGTCGGCCGCCGCACGAAAAAGACCAAGGAGAAGGCCGAGCCATCCTCCGAAGGTGGCGCCGAAGAGATGCCCGAATGGAAGCGAAAGCTCCTCGAGCTGACCGACGGCGAAAGCGACGACTAGATGGGCCATCGCATCAACGGGCGCAAGCTCGGCCGGGCGACAGATCACCGCCTGGCGATGTTCCGCAACCTCGTGACGGACCTGCTCAAGTACGAGAAGATCATCACGACGGAGGCCAAGGCGAAGGAGATGCGCGGCTTTGCCGAGCGCATGATCACACTCGGCAAGAAGGGCGACCTGCACGCGCGCCGAAGGGCTCTCGGCTTCGTCTACGACAAGGCCGTCGTCGACAAGATCTTCGACGACCTGGCGCAGCGCTACGCCGACCGGCCCGGCGGCTACACGCGGGTCGTCAAGCTGGGCCAGCGCGGTGGCGACGCCGCGCGCATGGCGCAGATCGAACTGGTGGGGTCGGAGGTCTAACCTCGCCGGCCAATGGCGCCGGATAACTTGAATGGACACGGGCCTCGCCGCATAGCGCTCCTGGTCGAGTACCAGGGGACAGCCTACGGCGGGTCCCAGTACCAGAAAAACGCACCTACGGTGCAGGGCGCGCTGGAGCGGGCCCTGGGAACGTTAACAGGCGAACCTATACGAGTGGCGATGGCTGGCCGGACCGACGCCGGAGTCCACGCCCGGGGACAAGTGGCGGCTTTCCCTACGGAGAGCCGGCGCCGAATCGACGTCTTCGTGCGGGGGACGAACGCGCACCTGCCGGAAGACATCACAGTACACGCCGCCGCCGAGGTCCCCGCGGAGTTCGATCCGCGGCGACACGCCCGGCGACGCTTGTACCGATACACGCTTAACCTGGGTTCGGAGCGCCCGGCCCTCTACCGAGAGGTCGTCTGGCGCGTCGGACCAAGCCTCGACCTGGTGGCGATGGCTGCGGCGGCGCGGCACCTGAAAGGGCGCCACGACTTCGCCGCCTTCACCGCGCCGTCCGAGGCCAGGCGCAGGCGGACGGAACGAGTGGTCCACGGCACGGCGTTAGTGCAACGGGGCAAGGCCGCATCCTTCGACATCGAGGCCAACGCCTTCCTCCCGCACATGGTGAGGCGTATCATGGGCACACTTGTCGAGGTCGGACGCGGCAAGCTCTCATCCGAAGCGTTCGAGCGCCTTGTGCGCGAGGGGACGCCGGGAGAGGCGAGTCGTACGGCCCCCGCCCGGGGCCTCTGCCTGATCAAGGTTCGCTACGAAAGCGGGTTGTTTGACGATGAAACGAATGAAGACCTACAGCCTTTCGGCTAAGGACATAGAGAAGGACTGGGTCGTGGTTGACGCCGCGGGTCAGATCCTGGGCCGCCTTGCGACGCGGGTGGCTGGCTTGCTCATGGGCAAGCACAAGGTCTCCTACTCACCCCACCTGGACATGGGCGACTACGTGATCGTCGTCAACGCCACCCAGATCAAGGTCACCGGCAACAAGCTGGAGGACAAGATCTACTACCGCCACACCGGCTACATGGGTGGCCTGAAGGAAGAAAATCTCGGCACCCTCCTGGCGCGGCGCCCGGAACGCGTCGTCGAGCTGGCCGTACGCGGGATGCTGCCGCGCAACAAGCTGGCGAAGCACGTCCTGCGCCACCTCAAGGTCTACGCCGGCCCCGAGCACCCGCACGAAGCCCAGATCAACATCTCGCGCAAGCGTGCCAACCGCCGCCAGACGGTCGTGGCCGCTACCTCGGAGAAGAAATCATGACGGACGAAGCCACGACTGAGATGACCACGCCGCCAGGCGAATACTTCTACGGCACAGGCCGGCGCAAGGAAGCGGTCGCCCGCGTGCGCCTCTATCCCGGCTCCGGCAACATTCTGATCAACGGCAAGCCGTACATGGAGATGTTCACCCGCTCCATTTACCAGATCAAGATCCGGCTGCCGCTGGAGGTAACCAGCACGGCCGGCAAGTTCGACGTCTACGCCAAGATCAAGGGCGGCGGAATTACCGGCTGGGCCGACGCGCTCGCCCACGGCATCTCCCGTGCGCTGCTCGTTGTAGACGAGGGGCATCGGCAGGTGCTGCGCCGCGCTGGCCTCCTCACGCGCGACGCACGCGTCAAGGAGCGCAAGAAGCCCGGCCTCAAGCGCGCGCGTAAGGCGCCTCAGTACACCAAGCGCTAGACGTATCAAGAAAAGAAAGCAGGGGGACAGGCGTTGGCCTGTCCCTTTCGCTTACTTCTGCCGGGCCAGCCAGGTCTTGAGCTCGTCGATCGCGCTCGTTGGCGTTGGGTCTTCGCCGTAGAGGAACGACAGGTAAGCGCTGACGTAGTCGCCGAAGAGGACGAGCGACAACATCTGCGCCAGCGCGCTCACGCCGCGCGCCTGAACCGAGTGAGCGGCGACGCCGCTGCGTGCCAGCAGGTCTTTCGTGAAGCCGTAGCGCAACTGCACGCGCTCATGCACGAGGTCGGCCGACTCCAGGAAGACGACTGCCGTGCGGTCGGCGATCTCGCGCGGATATGAGTAGCCGATGATCGCGTTGTGGTGGATCTCCGGCAGCTCTTCGCAGGACGCCCACGACTTGCCGGACTCGTTGAGCTGCGCCTTCCAGCGTCGTGCGACCTCGATCAGCGGGCCGGCCCCATAGATCACCGGCAGTCTGCCCTGCAGGTCGCGCGCCAGCTTTTTCGCGGGGTTGGTGGTGGTCGGAACGTCCTCGGCGATCTTCTGCACGAGCTCATCGAGGACGGCGACCGCCTCGTCGACGTCGGCGGCGACGCCCTGCATCAGACGCAGCGACGCCGCGATGGCCAGCAGCGGCATCAGGCTCCAGCCGAAGGCGGCGCGCGGCTCGCCGTCGTAGTCGAACGTGAACGACGGCACCCCGTTGGCGCGCGCCGTCGTCAACAGCTGCCCGCCGGTTGTGACGACGATCTTCGGCGCCGGCATGGCCAGCGCCTGGCCGAACGCCGAGAGCACCTCCTCCGTGTCGCCGCTGAAGCTGGAGGCGATCACCAGCGTGCGTTCATCGACGTAAGGGGGCAGGTCGTATGCGCGGACGTTGAAGACGGGGACGGCGCACTCGCGTTCGAGCAGTGCGCGCCAGACGTCGCCGGCGATCGCCGAACCACCCATGCCCAGCACGGCGATGCGGTCGATCTCCTGGTAAGAGCGGGGGAGCGCAAGCTCGTGGGCCGTCTTCCAGGCGTCCCGGCACTGGTCCGGAAGCCCCCGCAGGCAGGACAGCATACCGCCGGGGTCCAGTTTGGCCAGCGCGGCGGGGTCGTCGAGCACGTTAGACGCGCTCACACGCTCGTCAGCCCGCGTACGGCGTCCAGTACAGGTCGCACGAGCGCTTCGTCGCGCACCTCGGTGTATATGCGCATGAGAGGCTCTGTTCCAGAGAGCCGAATAAGCGCCCAGGCGCCGTCCGGCAGCACGAAACGCAGGCCATCGGCCCGGTCGTAGCCGCTGACGGGCAGGCCGGCGATCTCCTTTGGCTCAAGCGTGGGCAAGAGCTGCGCGATGCGGTCGCGTTCGGCCGCCGTCATCGTAATGTCGTCGCGGTCGTAGTAGTGCGCGCCGACCTTCCCGAACAGCTCGTCGATGATCGCCGCCAGGTCGTTACCCTTGCGGGCCATCAGGTCGAGAATGTAGAGGCCGGACAGCACGCCGTCGCGTTCCGGCAGGTGGCCGCGGAAGGCGAAGCCGCCGGACTCCTCACCGGCGATCAGGGCGTCGGTCTCACGCATCTTGGGGCCGAGGAACTTGAAGCCGACCGGCGTCTCGTGCACCGGCACGTCGTACAGCTCGCCCAGCCTATCGACCATGCTGGTCGTCGTGATCGACTTGACCAGCGGCCCGCGCTCTCCGCGGACCTCCAGCAAGTAGTACGCCAGGAGCGCAAAGGTCTGGAGCTGGTTCACGAAGTCGCCGTTGGCGTCGAGGATGCCGATGCGGTCGGCGTCGCCGTCGGTGACGAGCGCGACCTGCGCGTCGTAGTCCTTGACGGCCGCGGCGGTGATCTCAAGGTTGCGCGGTATCGGCTCCGGGTTGTGCATGCCCGGGAACGCCGGGTTGTGCTCGCCGCGGATCTCGCGCACCTGCGTCTTACCGCCGCCGACGAGTTCCGAGAGATAACCAGCGCCCGCGCCGTGCATCGGGTCGACGACGACGCAGAGGCCGGCGTCCCTGATCGCCTCCAGGTCGAGCAGGCGGCCCAGGTGCTCGATGTAGGCCGGCTTCGGGTCGAACTTCTGGACGAGCCCGCGGGAGAGCGCGACGTCGAGCGGCAGGCGAGGTACGTCCTTGCCGTAGCTTTCGCCGATGCGCGCTTCGATCTGCGACAGCACCTCGGGCGGTGCGGCGCTGGCGTACTCCGTGCGCACCTTGAAGCCGGAATACTGCGCCGGGTTGTGGCTCGAAGTGATGACGACAGACCCGGCGGCCTCGTCCTGGACGATCTCGTAGCCGATGACCGGCGTCGGCGCCGGAGCCGAAGCGAGACGGACCTTGATCTCGTTGGCCGCGAAGACCTCGGCGACGGCCGCCGCGAAAGCCTCCGACTGAAAGCGCGTGTCGTAGCCAACGATCATGCCGCGAGAGGCGAGGCCGGCGGCTTTGATGTAGTCGGCCGTGCCCTGCGCGCAGTAGCGCACGTTGGCGAAGGTGAACTCGTCGGCGATGATCGCCCGCCAACCGTCGGTGCCGAACTTGATGGGTGAGTCTTTCAAGCCGCCAACATCTGACAACAGGCGCCGCTTACGTTCCAGAGCGCGGGGCTGAATCTCGTTGACAACGCCCGATGCTCAGCCGCGGCCGGCGGCCAGTTCTCTTTCCGCTTCGGAGATGTCCTTGATGCTGTCGACGGGCCGCCAGTAAGCGTCGCTCTTGAAGCCGAAGAGCTTTCCCTCGCTGGCCAGGGCGGGGAACGTCTCGGTCTCGTGGTCGCCCTTGTCCGGCAGGGACGCGAAGAACGAGCGCGAGAGCACGTAGATGCCGGCGTTGATCCAGTAGGGCAGCACCGGCTTCTCGCGGAACGACGTGATCCGGCCGTCTTCTTCGATGTCGACGACGCCGTACGGGCTCTTCAGCGGCGTCAGCATGACCGAGGCGACCGCAGCCCGCGCGTTGTGGGACGCGATCATCTCGGCCAGCGTCTGGTCGGTCAGGATATCGCCGTTGCAGGCGATGATCGTCTCCTCGCTCTCCGGTACAAGCGCGAACCCTTGCTTGAGGGCGCCGCCGCGGCCGAGCGGCTCCGTCTCGACCGAGTACTGTACGCGGAGGCCGAACGATGAGCCGTCGCCGACGTGCGCTTGCAGGACGTCCGCCCTGTAGCCGCAGAGGAAGACAGCGTTCGTGACGCCGTTCTCGCGCAGCCACTCGAGCTGCCGCTCGACGATCGGCCGGCCGGCGACCGGCACCATATTCTTCGGCCGGTCGTCAGTCAGGGGCCGCAGTCGCTCACCCTCGCCGCCGGCGATGATCAGCGCGTACACCTAGGCCCGCTGCGCTTCCCCGGCCGGCGTCTCGGCGCCGAGTTTCGCCGCCGCCGCGCGCAGTTCGTCCGCCTTGTTCGTCTCCTCCCACGGCGCCTCGATGTCCATGCGGCCGAAGTGCCCGTATGAGGCGGTCGGCCGGTAGATCGGGCGGCGCAGGTTGAGGTCGCGGATGATCCCCTTGGGGCTGAGGTCGAAGTGATCGCGGACGAGCTGCTCGATCGCCCCGTGGTTAGTCTTGTGCGTGCCGAACGTCTCGACAGAGACGCCGATCGGCTGCGGGTGCCCGATAGCGTACGAGAGTTCGACTTCGCAGCGGTCCGCCAGCCCGGCGGCGACGAGGTTCTTGGCCACCCAGCGCGCGGCGTAAGAGGCCGAGCGGTCTACCTTCGACGGGTCCTTCCCGGAGTATGATCCGCCGCCGTGCCGGCCAATGGCGCCGTAGGTGTCGACGATATTCTTGCGCCCGGACAATCCGGTGTCGGCCGCCGGGCCGCCCAGGACGAACGATCCGCTGCGGTTGATGTGGACCTCCGTCTTGTCGTCGAGCCAGTCGCCGAGGACGGGCCTGACAACGTGCTCCTGGATATCGCTCGAGAGCCGTTCCAGCGAAACGTCGGGATCGTGCTGGGCGGCGACGACGACGGCGTGCGCTCGCTTCGGCTTGCCGAACTCGTACTCGATCGTCACCTGCGACTTGCCGTCGGGACGCAGGTAGGGGAGCGTGCCGTCCTTGCGCACCTTCGCCAGGCGCAGGCAGAGGCGGTGAGCCAGGCTGATCGGCAAGGGCATCAGCTCCGGCGTCTCGTTGCAGGCGAAACCCAGCATGATCCCCTGGTCGCCGGCGCCCTCGTCGTCGCCGACGGCGTCCGAAATCTCCCGCGACTGCTCCTTGACGGAGACGAGAACGCCGCAGCTCTCGGCGTCGAAGGCGTACTCCGGCTTCGTGTAGCCGATGTCGGCGATGACCTCGCGCACGATCCTCGTGATGTCGACGTAATGGCTGGTGGAGATCTCGCCGATAACCATCACGAGGCCGGTCGTCACCACGACTTCGCAGGCGACGTGGCCGTCCGGGTCGTGCGCGATGATCTCGTCGAGGATCGCGTCGGCGATCTGGTCGCAGATCTTATCCGGGTGGCCCTCCGTCACGCTCTCGGAGGTGACGAGAAGGCTGGGGCTGCTCATGAACGTCATGGTCATCGGGGTGACACCTCCGTGTTTGAGTCTGTTATTGGTTGGCTTATTGTCGTTGCTGGAGCGAGAGTTGCCTCCGTTGGAGAGTGAACCACTCGAGTGAGTGGCCCCAGCTCACACCTGGAGGGTCCGCTTCGCGCGGATGGGGTGCAAGTCCCCCGCTCTCCGCTCTGTCGCTGCCGGTTCGTCATTGACACCGCAAGTGCTTGAGGCGAAAATGTAAACACCAGGTGTGAGTTGCGGCCACCACTCAGTGGTGGAATGCGAAGGAGCGGGCCAAGCGCCCGCTTTTTCATTTCCCCGGGCACTATGTGCCCACTTCCCAGCTGTTCAGGTAGCGTTCCTGCTCTTCCGTGAGCGTGTCGATCTCGATGCCCATCGACTTCAGCTTGAGGCGGGCGACCTCGTTGTCGATCTCCGGCGGGACTGTGTGCACTTCAATCGTCAGCTTGTCCTGCGAGCGCGTGATCAGCTCGGCAGCCAGCGCCTGGTTGGCGAAGCTCATGTCCATCACGCTCGCCGGGTGGCCCTCCGCCGCGGCGAGGTTGATCAATCGCCCTTCGGCCAGCAGGAAGATCTTGCGGCCGTCCATCAGGTGGTACTCTTCGACGCTGTCACGCACGGTACGCTGCGATTCGCTCATCTCCTTCAGCGCCGCGATGTTGATCTCGACGTTGAAGTGGCCGCTGTTGGCGACGATCGCACCGTCCTTCATCGTCTCGAAGTGTTGGCGGTCGAGGATGTCGCGGTCGCCGGTCAGGGTGATGAAGATATCGCCCAGGCGCGTCGCCTCGTCCATCGTCATCACGTGGTGCCCGTCCATCGTCGCTTCCAGCGCGCGAATCGGGTCGACCTCGGTCACGATTATCTTCGCGCCGTGGCCGCGGGCGCGCAGCGCCACACCCTTGCCGCACCAGCCGTAGCCGGCGATGACGACGTTCTTGCCGGCCCAGAGGACGTTCGTCGCGCGGGTGATGCCGTCGATCGTGCTCTGGCCGGTGCCGTAGCGGTTGTCGAAGAGGTGCTTCGTCTGCGCCTCGTTGACGGCGACGATCGGGTATGCCAGCGCACCGTCCTTGGCCATCGCCCTCAGGCGGATGACGCCCGTCGTCGTCTCCTCCGTGCCGCCGATGATGCCGTCGAGGAGGTCGCGGCGTTCCTTGTGCAGCGTCGCCACGAGGTCTGCGCCGTCGTCCATCGTGATGTTCGGTTTGGCGTCGAGGACGGCGTGGAGGTGGCGGTAGTAGAGCGCATCGTCCTCTCCGCGGACGGCGAACGTCGGGATGTTGTAGCGGGCGACGAGCGCCGCCGCCACGCTGTCCTGCGTCGAGAGCGGGTTGCTGGCCGCGAGAAACACTTCTGCGCCGCCGGCCTGCAGCGTGATCATCAGGTTCGCGGTCTCAGTCGTCACATGCAGGCAGGCCGCCAGCCGCACGCCGCGCAGCGGCTTCTCACGCTCGAACTGCTCCTGGATCAGCTTGATCACCGGCATCTCTCGCGCCGCCCACTCGATGCGGCTCACGCCTTCGTCGGCGAGGGCGAGGTCTTTCACGTCGTGCTCTATCGTGGGGTTGACCATCAACTCTCCTTCTTACCTGGCCGCTGCGTCTTCCTGCAGCGACTCCTCAATCATCTCTCGTCCTCTTAACACTGCTTCCCAGTGAGGAGTGAAGTCATCCCGCCGGGGCTCCGCCTGGAGGAGCGGTTCGTCGTGCTGCCAGATCGCCAGCACCCTTCGCAGTTCAGGTACCGGATCCGGGTGGTCGTCCACGCGCAGGTCGCAGTAGGGGTACTCCTCGGTTCGGACGACATGGATGCCTGCCGATTGACGCCCGCGCCGGTCGCCGCCCGCGTCCTGTCCGGCCTCGAGGGCGCGGATCAGTCGCTCCGGCAGCTCCTCCTCGACGCTCCTCTCGAACGCCGTCGCCATCTCCTTGACGACGTCTTCGCCGGTCAAGATGTTGCCGAGGCAGACGTAACCGCCGCCCAGGACGTGTCCGGCCCAGTCGATGCAGCGCTCGCCCGTGTAGGCGGCGACGCGGCTCTCCTTGTCCACGATCGCCAGCTGTCGCAGCTCTCGCCCGGCGTCACTCTCGATCACGCGCTCGATGGCGCGTTCGGCCGGCAAACCCTGCTCCACCAGGGAGAGGCCGTCGATTCCAAGGTACCGGTTCGAGAACGCCTGGCTGGCGATGGCCGCGACCCCCGCGCGGCAGTGGGGCACAGCGCCACCTGCCGCCAGCGCCTTGCTCGACGTGGCGACGCCCAGCGCGCCAGTGCGCGGGCAGCGCGCGACTATGGAAAACGTCATGCTGGTGTTTCCTCGCCTGTCTGGGAGAATTCCGGGGGCTTGGGATAGTACTCCATCATCTGCTGTACGCCCTTCGCCGTGTCGCTGGAAGTCAGCTCGGCGACCAGGTAGAGCGCCATGTCGATGCCGGCGGAGACACCCGCCGACGTGATCACGTTGCCGTCTCGCACCCAGCGCTCATCGTCGACAACTGTGACGTTGCTCTCCTGGCGCAGCAGCTCGACCGCGCCCCAGTGCGTCGTCGCGCGTCTGCCTTCGAGGAAGCCAGCACGATGCAGCAGAAACGCGCCCGTGCAGACGGACGTTACCCAGTCTGCGGCCGCGCCCTGCTTGCGCAGGAATCCGATGGTCGCCTCGTTGTCCACTTCAGTTCGCGTGCCGAGCCCGCCGGGTACAA
>JADFKG010000018.1 GCA_022565075.1 Chloroflexota bacterium
TGGCTGGGCATCGATTGGGACGAGGGCCCCGACAAGGGCGGCCCACACGCGCCCTACACCCAGTCCGAGCGACTCGATATCTACAAGGAGCACGCCGGCCGTCTGCTCGCCAGCGACTGGGCCTACCGCTGCTACTGCTCGTCCGAGCGCCTCACCGAGGTACGAAAGGCGCAGCAGGCACGCAAGGAGCCGCCCCGCTACGACCGCCACTGCCGCGACCTCTCGGCCGACGACCGCGCCCGGCGCGAGGCCGATAGCGCGCCGGCGGTCGTCCGCTTCAAGACGCCGCTGGACGGCGAGACGCTCACCCACGACGCCCTTCGCGGCGAGGTCACCTTCGCCAACGACACGCTCGACGACTTCGTTATCCTCAAGTCGGACGGCTACCCCACCTACCACCTCGCCGCCATCGTCGACGACCACCTGATGGAGATCACGCACGTCCTCCGCGGCGAGGAGTGGATCTCCAGCCTGCCCCGGCACGTCCTCATCTACCAGGCGTTCGGCTGGCAGCCGCCGGTCTTCGCCCACGTCTCGCGCATCCTCGGGTCCGACCGCGCCAAGCTCTCCAAGCGCCACGGCGCACACGCCGCTCTCACCTACCGCGAGATGGGCTACCTGCCCGAGGCGGTCGTCAACTTCCTCGCCCTCCTCGGCTGGTCGCTCGACGACAAGACCGAGATCATCGACCTCGACACGCTGATTGCGGCCTTCGATACCGACCGCCTGCTCCCCAACCCGGCCGTCTTCAACGCCGAAAAACTGGAGTGGATGAACGGCGTCTACATCCGCAACCTCAAGCCGGAAGACCTGGCCGAGAGGGCGCTCCCCTTCCTCGAAAGCGCCCTCGGCCGGCCCGTCGACGCCCAGAAGCTCGCACAGATCGCCCCGCTCATCCAGGAGCGCATCAAGACGCTGAAAGACGTCGTCGAGATGGCGGACTTCTTCTTCACCGAAGGCCCGCTCGACTACGAACCGGCGACTCTCCTCGGCAAGAAGTCGTTCGCCGCCGCCCCTGAGCGCGCGGCGGACGCCCTTGCCAGCGTCATCGCTGCCGTCGAGGCGCTAAACGACTGGAGTCACGAAGCGCTGGAAGGCGCGGTCCGGCCGCTGGCCGAAGCGATGGAGGTGAAAGCGGGCGAGCTGTTCGCGGTCATCCGCGTCGCCGTCACCGGCAAGACCGCCGCGCCGCCGCTCTTCGAAACGATGGCAGTCCTCGGCCGAGACCTCTCCCTGGAGCGCCTCCGCACCGCGCGCGACCGGCTCGCCGCAGCCCCTGACGCTTGATTGCCGGGTGACTCAGCCGATAGCGCAGCAAGCAGCTCCGTTACCTGTTCCTTGTCTCCCGTCCCCTGTCTCTTGCTCAGGCCGCCGCGATCAGACTCCCGCGGATGATCTGGCGGTGCGTATAGTCGGCGCCGATGTAGTCATCCGTCAGATATCTCTCGCCGCCGCAGGTGATCAGCGTCACCACGTCCTCACCAGCAGGCAGCATCCAGTCCCGCGCCGTCGGGTCGCCCGACTCCACCAGGATGACCTCCGTCACCTCATAGATCAGGTTGTTGCCGTCCTCCCGCTGGATGCGAATGCGGTCGCCTGTCTCCAGCTCGCCCAACCGCTTGAACACCGCGTCGCCGTCCCATGTGACGTGCCCGGCGAACACCGCGTTCTCGCCGTTGCCCGGATAGGACGAGAAGTCGTACCAGGCCACCAGGTCAGCATCGTACGGGACCCGCGGCAGGGCGTTCTCGTCCAGGCCGTAGGTGGACACGGGCGCGTCAACGCCGATCTTATCGATCACCAGCCGGAAAGGCTCCGTGCCCACTGTCTGCGCCTGCGGTGGCGGCTGGCTGCCGTCAGCGACCGCCGGCGCCACCGGCTCTCCGGGGCGCACCCAGATCAGCTGCGACGGGTCGTTCCCCCTGTAGGCGAACTCATACGTGGCCACGCCGATCATTCCGATACCGACGAGCATAAACAGCGTCGACAGTATGACGTACAGGCGTCGCTTGCCGGTGTACTTATAGCGGGATGAGGTGCGTTGAGACGGCATTCCTGATTAAGGTAACGTCCGCCCGCCGCTCAAGGTTGCTGGGTACGGAGCCGATTTCCGCGATTCCGGGCGAAATCAGCCGCCGGCGCCAACCGCGCCCGGCAGCGTCTCCGCCAGCGCCGCCCGGATAACGAGCCGGAACGGGTACTCGCCCCCGTAAACCGGGTCGCCCGTGTCGACGAAATCGCCGTCGCAGGTGATGATCGTGATCACGTCCTCGTCCGTTGCGCGCATCACTTGCAGCGATTCAGGGTCGTAGGCGTCCACCTGGAAGACATCGTTCACCACGTACGTGAGCTCCGTCCCGTCCGATCCCACCAGTCTGATCTCGTCACCGTTCGTCACCGAAGTGAGGGAGAAGAACACACCCGGGCCAAACCACGTCACATGTCCAGCGAACACGGCGTTGCTCCCCGTGCCCGGCTCCGCCGAGAAGTTGTACCAGGCCACGACATCCGCTGCTCCCGGCCCCGTCGGCACTTCCGGCACGGCGTTCGGGTCCAGGCCGTAAGTATCCACCTGCGCGTTCACGCCCAGCGCGTCGATGATCATCGTGTAGGTGCCCTCGTCCAGTGGTGGTTCGGGCACAGGCGTCGGCGTCCCGGTGTCGGCCGCCGGCGTTGGCGTGTCGTTCAGGATGACGATCGGCGCCTCGGCCAGATCACGCAGCTCGATGTCGGGCTCGCTGTCTCCGCTGAACGCTGACAGACCGGCGAAGGCGATCAGGCCCAGGCCGACAAAGAAAGCCAGTCCACCAAACACGAAAATCGCCTTTCGTGTGAGAGGTGCTTCGGTGAAGAACGACATAGTTATCGTGCGGCGGTTTATTTGCCTAGCATCTATTATAGACGCACAGACCTGTTGACCCGTTTAAAGATAGGAACGCACCCGCGCACGAAATGGATGCTAAATCGCCCGAAATCTCCGGAATTACTGCCATAAGCGGTCTACTCGTCGGCCATTCGACCGACCTGGCCGCCGCAACCGGCTGTACAGTCGTCCTCTGCCCCGCCGGCGCCGTCGCCTCCGTCGACGTCCGCGGCGGCGCCCCTGCCACGCGTGAGACCGACGTTCTGCGCCCCGGCAACCTCGTCGACCGTGTCCACGGCATACTCCTGTCGGGCGGCAGCGCCTTCGGCCTCGACGCCGCCGCCGGCGTCATGCGCTGGCTCGAAGAGCACGGCCATGGTTTCCCTGTGCGCAGCGGCGTCGTCCCCATCGTCGCCGCCGCCGCGCTCTTCGACCTCGCCCTCGGATCGCCTGACGGCCGCCCGGACGCCGCTGCTGGCTACGCAGCTTGCGAAGCGGCGACGGCGGGGCCCGTCGATGAGGGAACGGTCGGCGCAGGCACCGGCGCCACCGTCGGCAAGGCGCTCGATATGGAGCGCGCCGTCCAGGGAGGCATCGGTACCGCAGTCGAGCGCACGGCTTCCGGCGTCACGCTCGCTGCCCTGATGGCCGTCAACGCCTGGGGTGAGGTCGTCGACCCCGACACGGCGCGCGTTGTCGCCGGCCCTCGCGCCGGCGAACGAGGCTTCGCCGACACGATCGAAATCGTGCGCGCCCGGCCGCCGCTCTCACCCTACGCGTCGGAGAACAGCACGCTCGGCGTCATCGCCACCGACGCCACGCTGACCAAAGAAGACTGCGCGCGCCTGGCGACGATGGGCCACACCGGCATGGCCCGCGCCATCCGTCCCGTGAACACGCCCGTCGACGGCGACATCATGTTCGCCCTCGCCACCTGTGCCAACGCCGCCGAGACCGATCTCGTCCAGCTCGGCGCTCTCGCCGCCCGCGCCGTCGAACGCGCCATCGTCCGCGCCGTCCAGACGGCAACCGGCCTGGCGGGCGTCCCCTCGGCCTCCGAGTGGCCGTCCGGCTAAGCCGCTCTCTTTACCGATCCTTTACTTTCGCCTCGGCCCTCTTCACCGCCGTGTTTACCCGCCGATCAGACACTTGTCCCTGTAACACGCAGGTCGTGCCACCGCACACAACTCGGGGCAGGGCTCACAGGAGGGTTTAGTCGATGGGCATCGTAACGAATCTCTTTTCCCGCAAGGGGAGCAAAGAAAAACCGGCTGTCGCCACCATGCCGGCCCGGCCAGCCGCCCCTAACTTGATCATGCTGATGCCGGACGCCTCCGGCATCGCGTCTTATCAGCTGCACACATTCGTCGCCGCCAGTGAGGCCGAGGCCTACCTCGTCTCCATCCTCCGCGGCGATGTACAGGAAGGCACCATCATGTTCTGGGCCCTCACCTGGATGCCAACGTCCGACGGCAGCCAGGAAGTCGAGGCAGAGCCGGTCGTCCTTATCCGCGACCCCAGTCGCCCCGGACTCGTGTACACCTTCTCCTTCGTGGACCTCGACTCCGCCTACGACTTCGTCCGCCACGAGGTGAAGACCGGCCTCGACCTCAGCCTGACGGCCATCTTCTGGGCCGTGCCTGCTGAGGCGACGGCCAACCACTGGGGCGAGATCACCGTCACGCCCAGCAACCCGCCCACGCGCGAGCCCGCCACGAACGGCGACGAGCCCCTTGCCGCGCCCACACCGCTCGCGGCGCCCGACCACGACGAGCCCAACGGGACCCAGACGCACATCGAAGAGACACCCGCTGTCCGCCTGCCGGAACTCGATTCCGACGGACCACAAGCCACCGACGAGCCGGAGACCGTCAACGAGTCGGAAGCCGCCAGCGAGCCGCAGGCTGCTGAGGAAGCGGCACACAAGGCGATCGACGACGCCGACATCTCCAACGTCATCGATATCCTCCAGGCGAAAGGTCTGCGCGCGCCATCAAGCTCGCCGCAGCCGACCGACGAGCCGGAGCTTCCGGAGGACGCCACGCACACGGCGGACGAACCCTCAGACACGGGAAACGGCTTCGCGCACGCCGGCCAGGAGACGGTGCACATCGACCTCAACGACGTCTTTGGCGGCAGGTGCGACCCAGAAACGCTGACAACCCTCTCAGACTTCCGCCGTAATGGCGAAGCCCCGGCGGCCAACGGTCTGGACGCCGGTCCTGAAGGTGTGACCGAAGCACCAGACGAGACCGCCAGCGGCATCGTCACCGCCTGGTCAAACATCGGCGCTGCGATCGACAGGGCGATCGATGCCCACGTCGCTCGCCGCGTCAGCGCCACCATCGCTTGGCGCCGACTGACAACCGCTTTCGCCGCCGCCGCCAGCATCCGCCTGCTCATAACCTGGCGCGCGATCGCGCAGGCACTCTACGCCGGAGCGGCGATCCAGGCAGCGCGTGAGCGCGGCCTCGCCACAGCCTGGCGCAACATCGCGCGCTCCTTCCGCCAGGCCGCTGAGAGCAAATCCGGCCGCCGCGCCGTCCGCCTGGCCTGGGCCAGCATCTCCTGGACGCTCGAAGAAGCCGTCTACGCGGCCAGGCTCCAGCAGAAGAAGGCCCTCCAGCAAGCCTGGTCCACCGCCAGCAGCGCCATAGCAGTTGCCGCCCTCAAGCAGAACGCGATCGACCGCGGAATCCGCACGGCATGGCATCGCCTGGCGGTCGCATCTCTCGACGCTGCGCAAGCGCAGGAGGCCCACTGCGCCGGACTCGCCTTCGCCTGGACTTCGATCGGCAGATGCCTGGCCGAGGCCGCCGAGGCGACGCTTCGCCACGAACGGAGCGTCTTCGCCTGGGCCAACACCGCCATCGCACTGAACGAATACACCATGGCCAAGCTGCACCACGATGGGCTCGTCGCCGCCTGGACTCGGCTCGCTGCGGCCATCGAAGAAGCAGCCGGCGCCACCGCGCGCCACAACGGGCTCACCCGCGCCTGGCGCGTGCTCGCGCTCGAGATGCACGTTGTCGCCGGCATGCATGTCAGGCGCGATGCCGCGGTTAGCGCCTGGGCGAACGCCTCCGAGGCGCTGTCCGTCGGCGCCGCCACGAAAGTACACCACGACGGCATGGTCGCCGCCTGGCAGGCCGTCTCCAGCGCGCTCCACGACTTCGCAGACATGCAGATGCGCCGCAACGGGGCGCTCTCGGCCTGGCACAGCCTCACGCTCGCATTCGCAGAAGCCGCACTGGCCGACCTCAAACAGAAGAAGCTCATCCGGGCCTGGCGCAACATCGCAAGGGCCTGCCTCAACGCTGTGCAAGCCTCCCTCGTTCGCCAGATGACCTACCGGCAGTTATGGCTGCGGCTGACGACGGCCCTCGCCGAGGCCGGCGTCTTAAGCCAGCGCCGCGACGTCGCAGTCGCCGCCTGGGACGCCATCGCCGTCGCTATCGCCGCCGCGCAACAGATCAGGCGCAGCGAGATCGTCGCCATCCACGCCTGGAGTAACGCCACCCTGGCGCTCAACGAAGCCACTGTGGCAGAGGCACATCTCCGTATCGCCCAGGCCGGTCTCGACAGCAAGACGATGCAGGGCGTGACGGCCGCGATTCGCAAGGCTACGGGCCGCGAGGTCGCTTCCGCCGCCAGCGAGGCCGCCGAGCCGGCCGTCAAAGAGACGGTCGCCGACCGGGCCACCGCCGCGACGCCGGAAGCCATCGACGATGGGCTCACGGCCGAAGAGACAGCTGCCGCTATCGAGAGCTGGCGTTTCCGTGAGTCCGGTCGCTTCACCGGCAAGAACAGCCCCTTCGAAAGCTTCGACTCACCGCCTGGCCGCTTCTAGCCCGCACCAACGCATCCACGAAAGGCCGTCCGCCGCCGCGGGCGGCCTTTCAGCGTCTCTGGCACTTCGGGCAGAAGTGCGTACTCCGCCCGCCCACCTTCACGCGGCGGATCGTCGTCCCGCAGACAAGGCAGGGCTCGTCAGTCCGCCGGAACACGCGCACCTTCAGCTGGTGATACCCGGCCTCGCCTTGCGCGTCGACGTAGTCCTGGAAGCTCGACCCACGGTCGCCGACCGCCTCCAGCAGCACCTCCACGATCGCCTCGTGCAGCCTTCGCGCCGCCGGCCCCGAGATCCGCTTCGCCGCCTTGCGTGGGTCGATGCCCGCCCGGAACAGCGACTCGTCCGCGTAGATGTTGCCCACGCCCGCCAGCACCGCCTGGTCCAGCAGCACCGCCTTGATCGCCGCGCTCCGTCGCCTCAGCGAGCCGTGAAACGCCGCCACGTCGAACGTCTCCTCCAGCGGCTCCGGTCCCAGCTTCCCCGTCACCAGCTCCACGTCGTCGACGAGCCACATCGTCCCGAACTTGCGCATGTCGATGAAGCACAGCCAGCGGCCATCGTCCAGCTCGAACTTCGCCCGCAAGTGGGCATCGTCCGGGCAGCCGCCTAGCGTGTGCTGCAGCCGCCCTGTCATGCGCAGGTGCACGATCCAGGTCAGGCCCCCCTCGAGGTGGATCAGCAGATACTTCCCGCGCCGGCCCACGTCCTCGATTCGCCGTCCCCCGAGCCCCCGGCAGAACGCCTCCGGCGTCATCAGCTGCACCAGCCGCGGCGCGTTCGGCGAGATCCAGGCGTCCCGCACCGTCCTCCCCAGCACGACGGCCAGAAGGTCCCGCCGTATCGTCTCCACTTCAGGCAGCTCAGGCATCGGCGGGATTATATCGCCCGCCAACGTCTCGCGCAGACCTCACACATTGCCCCCGCTCATCCTGAGGTTCTCGAAGGACGAACGGAGCACTCCACGGTCCGATTTGACGCCTCAGCCGTCCCACCGGACACTGGTACGCATGGACGAAGACGCACAACCGACCCCCTTCGAGCAGATGCGCACCTACCTGAGAGAGATCGGCCAGGGCCCGCGCGCCGGCCGCGACCTCACCCGCGAAGAGGCGGCCTCTGCCCTCGGCCTCATCCTCGACGGCGAGGCCACGCCCGCGCAGGCCGGCGGCTTCCTGCTGCTCCAGCGCTACAAGGGCGAGTCCGTCGATGAGCTGCGCGGCTTCATCGACGCCTACCGCGCCCGCGCCAACCTCATTCGCCCCGCCGTCGAAGGCCTGCTCGATATCGGCAGCCCGTACGACGGCCGCAAGAAGAGCATCGTCGTCAGCCCGGCGTCGGCCATCGTCGTCGCCGCGGCCGGCGCCCCCGTCGTCCTCCACGGCGAGAAGGACATGGGGCCCAAACACGGCGTGCCCGTCGGCGACGTCCTCGAAGCGCTGGGCCTCGACGTCGACGCCGAGCCCCCCGCTGTCCAGAGCGCCATCGAGAGCCACGGCCTCGGCTACATGCACCAGGAGCGCTTCGCTCCCGCTGTCTTCGCCGCCCGCGAACTGCGCGAGGAGGTGGCCTTGCGTATCCTCTTGGCCACCGTCGAGAAGATCGCCAACGTCGCCGCCGCGCGCTACAGCATCATCGGCATCGCGCACCTGCCGTACAAGGACAAGATGCTCGACGCCGCCGGCGCCAACAACTTCGAGCGTGTCCTCGTCGTGCAGGGCATCGAGGGCAACGAGGACGTGCCCACCTCGCGCCCCTGCCGTGCCTTCCTCCGCCAGGGCGAGGAGACGACCGAACTGACGATCGACGCCTCGCAGTACGGCCTCAAAGCCGCCTCGAAGGAAGAGATGGAGGGCGGCGACGCTCGACATAACGCCGAGATCGCCGAAAGCATCTTCGCCGGCCAGAAGGGCGCCTACCGCGACCTCATCGCCCTCAACGCCGCCGTCCGCCTCTGGCTCGCCGAACGCGCCCCCGACATCGCCGCCGGCCTCGACCTCGCCCGCCAAACGATCGACTCCGGCGCCGCCGCCGAGAAGCTCGAAGCCCTCCGCGCCGTCGCCCCAGGCGTATAATGACTACGAGGGCGATATCCATGATCTATGGGGCGCGGCTGAGCGTCGTCACTGTCGCGATAGCGGCAGGGGCGACTGTGGCGCTGCTGCTTTTCGGCGGTCGCTCATCAGACGCGACGATTTACGCACCCGAGCCCTCGATCCCTCCGGACTGCTACGTCGCCGACGAGCCGACGGACGCTGGCCCTGCGGCGCCGAACGGCCTGACCGCCACGTGGAGCCCTTATATCATAAACGGCATCCTTATAGACGCCTTCGACGTCCTTAACTGGACGGACAACGCGGATGACGAGACGTGCTTCGTCGTCGAGATGAAGCCTAACCAGATCGGCGCGACCTACGATGTCGTCGCTATCCTTTCCGCGAACGCGAGCAGCCACAGTTTCATATCCGGGACTGGCTGGCGAACGTACCGCGTGTATGCCGCGCATGCAGAGGGCCGGTCGGCGTACTCGAATCAGGACACCGTCCGCGCCAACTACACACCGCCCACACCCACACCCACGCCGACGCCCACGCCGACCCCATCGCCGTCACCGTCTCCACCGTCGCCGTCGCCATCACCATCGACCGTTACACCAACACCAACGCCATCAACCGTCACTCCAACGCCCACGCCTGCTGCGCTCCCGAAGACCGGCGGCCTCCCGGACTAGCGCCCCTCCGTTGCCCCCAAAAACGCACGGGCGTACAATCTCCTCAATGGATGACTACGGCCTCGACATGGATGAGGCTACCCGCGTGATCGATTCGGCCGACGTGCTCGTCGTTCGCTTCGCCATCCTCGATAAGCGCCTCCTCGTCGACATTCGCACCGACGACCACGACGGCCCCCTCATCGCCGTCGTCGACAAGGCAGGCTCCGTCGAAGAGCGCTTCAAATCACTCAAGAAGCTGCGCCCCCGCTTCCCACTGCCCGAGAAGATCATGTCCTTCATGTGGCCCCGCCACATCGGCACCTTCCGCCTCTCCGGCCTCGCTCAGCGCATCACCGACCGCCTCGTCAGCGTCGGTGGCGAGGAGATGGCCGCTCAAGCCGAAAAAGCCTTCGACGAACTCGCCGGACGCGAGAAGCGCGAAGTCGCCACCGCCATCCGCGGCGGCGATAGCTACCAGACGCTCTGGGAGCGCAGGGAATAGCCCGCCGGGGATGACCATCGAGCCATCCGCTCCCGCTGAAGCGCAGATCGGCAAGCCAAAGGTAGTCCCCAAGCCCTGGGGCGAAGAACTCTGCTTCGCCCGCACCGACCGCTACGCCGGCAAAATACTCACCATCAAGAAGGGCCACCGCCTCAGCCTCCAGTACCACGAGCGCAAGCACGAAGTGCAGTACGTCGACTCCGGCCGCATCAGGTTCACGCTCGGCTCCAGCGACCGCCCGGGCGACTACCGCGAAGTGATCGCCGGGCCGGGCACCGTCGTCGTCCTTCCGCCCGGCGCCGTCCACCGCATGGAAGCGCTGGAGGACGCCCGCCTCTTCGAGGTCTCGACTCCCGAGCTCGAAGACATCGTCCGCCTTGATGACGACTACGGTCGCGCCGGCACGAACGACTGTCCGACGGATCCGTAGGAATGGACCCGATCGACCTGCGCAGCGACACACTGACGCTGCCCTCTCCCCAGATGCGCGAGGCGATGGCCGCGGCCGAGCTCGGCGACGACGTCTTCGCCGAAGACCCCACCATCAACCGCTTCCAGGAGATGGCCGCCGAGCGCCTGGGCAAGGAGGCCGCGCTCTTCACCTCCAGCGGCACGCAGAGCAACCTCGTCGCGCTCCTCACACACTGCGGCCGCGGCGCCGAAGTGATCGTCGGCGACGAGGCCCACATCCTCTTCTTCGAGCAGGGAGGCGCCTGGGCCCTCGGTGGCATCGGCCTGCGGCCCGTCCGCAACGATGCCAAAGGCCGCTTGGACTTGGCCGAGGCCCGGGCCAAAATACGCCCCGACGATGACCACTTCCCGCGGACCGGCCTGATCACCGTGGAGAACACGCACAACCGCTGCGGCGGCGCAGTCCTCGACGAAGAAGACCTCGCCTCCGTCCGCCAGCTTGCCGACGACCACGGCCTCCCCGTGCACATGGACGGCGCGCGTCTCTTCAACGCCGCCGTCGCCCTCGGCGTCTCGCCGGCCAGCCTCGCCGCCCACGCCGATTCCGTCTGCTTCAGCCTCTCCAAGGGCCTCGGCTGCCCCGTCGGCTCCGTCATCTGCGGCACCCGCGACTTCATCCGCGAAGCGCGCCGCAACCGCAAGCTGTTGGGAGGCGGCATGCGACAGGCCGGTGTGCTCGCCGCGGCCGGCATCTACGCACTCGACAACATGGTCGACCGCCTCGCCGAAGACCACGAGAACGCCCGCCTCGCCGCCGACGGCCTCCGTGAGATGCCCGGCGTCAGCCTCGACCCCGAACCGCAGTCGAACCTCATCTACTTCTCAATCGAAGGCTGGGACACCGGCGTCTTCGTCGAACGTCTCGCCGAGAAGGCCGTCCTCTGCTTCGACGAGGGCCGCCGCCGCATCCGCTGGGTGACGCACTTCGGCATCGAGCGCAGCCACATCGAGGAAGCGCTCACCCGCACCCGCGAAACGATCGCGGCGGGAACCTAGACCGCCATGCGTACCATCATCGTCGCCATCGCCGCAGTCCTGCTCCTCGCCGCCTGCACCGAGGACAACATCAAGGCCACCGATATCGTCACTCAGATCCCCTGGCCGGACGAAGAGCGCGCCGTGTATCGTGTGCTCGACGACGATGGCGAAGAAGTCGGCACGCTGGAAATGACCGTCGATCCCGAGGGCGATGACGCTTACCTCCTGCGTCAGCACTTCACCTTCCCCGAAGCAAACTTCACGAACGAGGCTGACGTCGTCGTCGGCCGGGACGACCTCCAACCGCGTCACACGACCTACGTCATCGACGGGCCCGACGGCGCCGCCAGCTGTATCGCCGACTACGTGGGCAGCGACGTCACCGTCCTCAACGTGCGCGAAGATGGCGAACGCACCGATACGCTCGACGTCCCGAACGTCGCCTACGACAGCTGGACAGACCTCTTCATCTGGCGCACGATCAACTTCTCACAGGGGTTCGACATCGAATACGCGGACATCGTCGCCTGCCAGGCGCCTGCCCCACCGCAGCGGCTGGCAGTCAAGCTGGAAGTGACCGGTGGCGAGACGATCGAAGTGCCGGCCGGCAGCTTCGACACCTGGCTCGTAGAGATCGACGCCGGACGCGATCAAAAGGCGTGGTTCACAACCGACGACGCGCACATCCTCGTGCGCTACGACAACGGAGATCAGATATTCGAGCTGATCGAGTACAGCGGGAACGGCTCGCTGACCTGTTGCGTCGGCGTCGGCCTGGGGATCGGCGTGGCACTACCACCGACGTCCGCCAGGCACTCAACGAATATTACGAACGCAGCCAAAATCGCCAGCACGAGCCAGGCGATGCGGACCATTCCCAGCCTCACAGGCCGGCTCCTCGCAGTGGACTCATACAACGGATCATAGGCTCATAAGGGGGTAGCTTCTATGGCAGGCGCGCTTCTCATCACCGCGGACACCTCACTCGGCAGCCTCGTCAAAAGCGCCATGTCCGGCAGCGGCGTCGACGTTGCCGTTGCCAAAGATACTGACGCCGCTACACGCGCACTCGTTACGATGCGCGTCGACGCCGTCATCGCCGACGCCCTCTGGCCGGAGGACGTTACCGAAGCGCGCCGCATCATCGCCAGCACCGGCCGCGACGTGCCGCTGGCCGTCATCGCCGGCGAGGCCACGCGCTGGAACCGCTGGCGCCTTCCCCGTGGCGCCGTCCAGGTCTTCCGGCGCCCGCTGGACCTGCGCGAAGTGCGGCAGGCCCTCCAGCTCCTCGTCCGGGGCAGCGGTGGCACCCGCGAACTTCAACTGCCCGGCGGCGTCGTCCTCGATTCCGGCACCGATACCATCACGCGCGGCGAGCACAGCGCCGTCCTCACCGGCCGCGAAGTACAGGTCCTGTCGACGCTCGCCTCAGCGCAAGGCGCAGTCGTCCCCACCGACGAGATGTTGCACCGCGTCTGGGCCACCGAGACCCGCAACACCGACGCCCTGCGCACCCACATCCGCGCCATCCGCGCCAAGCTCGCCTCGATCGGCGCGCCGGACATCATCCAGAACCTGCCCCGCCGCGGCTACCGCCTCCGCACCGACGCCCCGGCCGGCTGACCCCCCGGCCTCGTGGACGACTCCGGCGACCGGGCCTGTCCCATCGCGCCCGTTTCCGCTATACAATCGACCTGCGAGCGGGAGTAGCTCAGCGGTAGAGCATCTGCCTTCCAAGCAGAGGGTCGCCGGTTCGAACCCGGTCTCCCGCTCCATTCGCCCTTTCGTATCTGGATCCAGCCCTAAACCCTTCAGCCGCCAGGAGAAGACGATGATCGACATCGCAGACGCCCTGCCCGGCCGCGACCAGCCGGCCTTCCCCATCCCCGAGCGGCACGAACTCCTCGACGCCGCCCTCCAACCCCCCGTTCCCCGACGGCATCGAGACCGCCTTCTTCGCAGGCCGCCATCGTCATAGTCACGCAGGACCCGCGAGTCGCGTCCAGGGCTGAGCGCACGCTTGTGATGACCAACGGCAGGTTCACGAACTCCGACACGGCCTGAGGATCTTCCCAGGATGGAACGCAAGAAGCGGCACAGGTCTCGTTTGCCCTCCCTCCCCCATGCCGCACCGCTGGTTTACATCTCCTCGTGACGTAGGATGTAACAATCTGAATCTCGCATCGTCGTTCTGAACAGTGATTATCCAAGGATCAATTGGTCAGTCCGCACCGACTGTCAAATGCCCTCAGTGGCGGGAGAACCTGACATGACTAAACCGACCGGCCCGGACGAATCGGCAAAGGGATTGCGGCCCATCCGCATCGGTCCTCTTTCACTGAGAGCCCGGATCGTGCTGGCGCTCAGCCTTACGGCACTTGTCATCGTCCTTGCGTGCGGCGGTGACGATAGCGAAGATA
Source organism: Chloroflexota bacterium (assembly GCA_022565075.1). Classification (GTDB taxonomy): domain Bacteria; phylum Chloroflexota; class Dehalococcoidia; order SM23-28-2; family RBG-16-64-32; genus CF-162. The sequence continues at coordinate 13,798 of JADFKG010000018.1, forward strand.
CTCCAGGCAGCACTACGCCCACCCCTGCTTCCCCGGGCTCTAGCTCAACCGTGAGCGACATCAGCTACAGAACTCAGGGCGGACCACTGGGCGAAAACCACATCCTCGTCGCCGTCACCGTCTCTGACGATGGCGAACAGCCAGTGGACGGCGCATCCGTATCGGCTCGACTCATCGTGAACGGTGGCTCCTTCGGCACGAAGATAGGAACCACAGGTCCCGATGGTTCTGTGGAGTTCAAGTTCACCAACGCTCCCGCCGGCTGTTACGACACGGTGATCACCGACGTAACGGCTGCCGGGCTTTCCTGGGACGGCATCTACCCCGACAACGGCTTCGCAAAGAGCGGGTCGGTGTGCTAAGTCCGGCTCTGCGAAACTGAACCACCGGTAGAGCAGCTGCTCCCCAGCTAGAGGGGCGCGGCTTCCCGGACAGGCCCGTAGGGCGATCCCCGCTTGCCCGTCTGGGTCTCCCGCTCAGATCGCCGATCAACCCAGTCCCTCTCCCCACGCCCGCGCGCCAACCGTTATCCTTGTCTGTAGAGGAACCCCTCTAACGCCTCCAGCCGCCAGGAGAAGACGATGATCGACACCGCAGACGCCCTGCCCGGCCGCGACCAGCCGGCCTTCCCCATCCCCGAGCGGCACGAACTCCTCGACGCCACCCTCCAACCCCCGTTCCCCGACGGCATCGAGACCGCCGTCTTCGCCCTCGGCTGCTTCTGGGGCGCCGAGCGCTTCTACTGGCAAACACCCGGCGTCTACACCACCGCCGTCGGCTACACCGGCGGCTTCACCAGGAACCCCACCTACGATGAGGTCTGCTCCGGCCGCACCGGCCATGCCGAGGCCGTTCTCGTCGCCTTCGACCCAACGCAGGTCACCTTCGAGGATCTCCTCAAGACCTTCTTCGAGGAGCACAACCCAACGCAAGGCATGCGTCAGGGCAACGACGTCGGCACCCAGTACCGCTCCGCCATCTACTACGCGAGCGACAGCCAGCAACGCATCGCCGAGATGGTACGCGACGCCTACAACGACGCGATCCGAGACGCCGGCTACGACCCGATCACCACCGAAATCGAACCCGCCGGACCGTTCTACTACGCCGAAGAGAACCACCAGCAGTACCTCCACAAGGTACCCAGCGGCTACTGCGGCCTCGAGGGCACCGGCGTCTCCTGCTCGATTCCAGAGCCGTCGGACGCCGCAGCCGGAGCCCCCGACGCCGCGACCGAGGACGACGGCATGCTGCCGCTGGCCGAGAACGACGCCGCGTGGCGCAGCCGCCTCACTCCGGAGCAGTACGAAGTCCTCCGCCAGGCTGGCACCGAGCGCCCCTTCACCGGCCAGTACGTCGATACCGAGGACGACGGCACCTACCGCTGCGCCGCCTGCCGCGCCCCTCTCTTCGACAGCCACGCGAAGTACCACTCGGGCTGCGGCTGGCCCAGCTTCACCGAGGCGCTGTCTCCGGACGCCGTCACGCTGATCGAGGACCGCTCGCTCGGCACGGTCCGTACTGAGGTTCGCTGCGCCCGTTGCGACTCCCACCTCGGACACGTCTTCGACGACGGCCCCACCGACCGCGGCGGCCAACGCTGGTGCCTCAACAGCCTCTCATTGGACCTCGACGAACGTTAGACATCCACGAGGCGCTAGTGAACCGAGAAAGGGAAGGTTCGAATGAGCGACGTCGTAGCCTACAAACTTGAGCACCCGATCTGCACCATCACCCTCGACGACGGCAAGGTCAACTGCCTGTCCCCGCAGATGCTTGGCGAGATCAACGCCGCGCTGGATCGGGCGGAAGAAGACGGTGCGGCCGTGGTGCTGGCCGGCCGCAAGGGCAAATTCAGCGCCGGATTCGACCTCGCCGTAATCGGCAAGGGTGGCGACGACGCCGTCGACATGTTGATCGACGGCTTTCGCCTGGCCGAGCGCCTGCTCTCATTCCCTCTGCCGGTCGTCGTCGCCTGCACCGGCCATGCCCTGGCCATGGGCTCGTTCCTGCTGTTGTCGGCGGACTACCGGATTGGCGCCGACGGTGCCCACAAGATCGGAGCCAACGAAGTGGCCATCGGCATGACGATGCCGCGCTTCGGCGTGGAGATCTGCCGGCAACGCCTGGCGCCCGCCCATTTCAACCGCGCCGTCATCTCCGCCGAAATCTATTCCCCGGCCGGCGCTGTCGAGGCGGGCTTTCTCGACCAGGTAGTCCCGGAGGATGAGCTGATCGCTGCGGCCCGCGACAAGGCCACGGCACTGGCCGGACTCAGTATGCCCGCCCACGCGGCCACCAAGCTGCGCGCGAGGGACAAGGCGCTGCGGGCCGTTCGCGATGCGATCAAAGCTGACGAAGCGGACCTCCGCTTGTGACTCGCCGCGTCCTGCACCGTGTCCGTCACGACGCTCAGACCGATTCTGCGGTCCGTTTCGAGATGTCGGCGATGGGAATCTGAGAGCTGTCCTCTGGCCGCGATTTCGCCTCGTACATCGCGTCATCCGCTTTTTTGAGTAGCGTTTCCGGATCTGTGCCATCTTGCGGATGAATCGCTATACCAACGCTTGCGCTCGTCCGAATCCGCTTACCCCGAACGTTTATGGGTCGCCTGACCGCATCAGCTATACGCCGCGCGATCTCCGTCGCCTCATCGCGAGTAGCGACGTCCGAGAGTATCACAGTAAATTCGTCGCCGCCTATCCTGGCGACCATATCGCCCTCACGGATGCAGTTACTGGCCCGCTGACCAACGGCCTTGAGCACCTCGTCTCCAATGGAGTGTCCAAAGGCGTCGTTTATCGACTTGAAATCATCCAAATCGAAATAAAGCAGCCCAAGCATTCGATCGCTTCGTTTCGCCTGGGCAACCGAACGTGACAGGGAATCGAAGAAATGGCGGCGATTTGGGAGCCCCGTCAAGAAGTCCTCGAAAGCATTCTTCTTCCAGGCTTCTTCCAACTGTTTGCGGGCAGTCACATCGCGAACAAATCCGATCAGGCCTGTAATAGCTCCATGCTCTATCCTCCTACTGGCTATCACTTCAGTGTCCAGGTACTCGCCCGACTTCATCACCAACCTGATCTCTATGCTGGGAGGATCCTCCCCCTGTATTTTTTTCGCGAAGGCGCGGGAAGCCGTGGCTACATCGTCCGCGTGGACAATCGCGCTAAAGGGCTTGCCAAGCCACTCACCTTTCGACCAACCCGTGAGTTCCTCGAATGCAGGGTTGAGCGCAGCGATCGTACCATCGCGGTCGAGGTCGAAAATAATGTCCGGAGTGCTGTCTATCAGCGAACGACTTCGTTCTTCGCTCTCCCGCAAATCCTCTTCAATTCGTTTGCGCTCGGTGACATCCCTTACGACACAGACGAGGCCGATCACTTCGCCTTCCTCGGAGACCATTGGCGAGGCGCATAAGTTTAGAACCCGCTCTCTCCCTCCGTCGCCTCGGTAAGCCACTTCGGCATCGCGCACGCTGATCGCGTTCTTTCCGTAGATCTCAGTGCCGGCCAATACTTCATCTATTGGAAGGGGGAGACGCTTTCCAATAAGTTCGGACGCCGGCGCTGCGAATATCTCTGCGGAGCGTTCGTTCGCCACCCTGACTATCCCGTCCCTATCCACTACGAAAAGGGCATCGGACATCGTCTCTATAATCTTTTCGGCGGCGTAGCTAGGCGTGATGTCTGTGAGTCGATAGCGCCAGATAGCCCGCGCGGCGAGCACTACGAACACCAGAATCGGCGCGTATCCGAACGGGTAGACGGCCACACCATACGCCGCGAGTAGGTCGACTGCCGCCACGTATGAAATGAGGAACGCCGCTAGCAAGCTCCCGATTCTCTGCTTCTGTGCGCCCTCAGGCTGCCGTCTGTATGCCGCGAAGTAGATATAAACGCTCGCGGTCAAGAGCACAGCGAAGAACACCAGGAATGGCACGCTCGCATAGCCGTAACGAGGATAGAAACCCCAGAAGTGGCTTTCGATACCGGTTACGAACGAGTCGGTAAGAAGCACTGAACTGTATAAGATCGCAGAGAACAACACGCAACCAACCACGACTGCGCGCAACTCACGCATTCGCCCTGCAAGGCTTGTTGCCATAACAAAGATGGCTGTTGGGATAAAGACAATCCCTAGCAGCGCTGCCTTGATAGCGACCAGTGCGACCTCCTCCGTGCGAGACGAATAGACAGCGCTGATCCACACAAGCCAGATGCAAACGCTTCCGCACACGGCTAAGAAAGACAAACTAGCGCTGGACATCCGCTCCCGCGCGACAACCGCTAACCCCAGCGCGGCAACCAGGCCACCGACGATGATGACCGGCACTGAATAGGGACTCAGTGCATAGTTTTCTGGATCGATCAGGTCAATCATGACTGTATACAGGAAACGGTTGATGGCGGCCGTCGCTTTGGCAGCCAGCCTGATTCCTCTTGTAATAGGACGCTCCCACGACGTTAGTCCGTTACATAGCCTGGGATCGCAATATGGGGCCTGAAACGGTATGGCGAGAGCGAATGCGGCCGCCCCCAGTGCGGAAGCCTCACCCCGTCTCTTCGCCCTGTAACAATTCGCGCCGGCGTGATCCTGTTCTCAACGGGCACCGTCCTGGAGATGATCGGCTCCATCATCGCCCTCTACGCCGTCATCGACTACGCGGCCGGCTATCGTCCGGAGCTGGTGCTCCACGTAGAACGTGACGAACTCCCCTTCACCCGCGAGTCTTGGTGCCCACGGTCCGGTGAAGTCGGACTCTATCCATCGCCCGCTTCGTACGTCTCGCTGCCCGCGCCCTGGCTCCTCAGCTCCACCTTCACCCGCAGCTTCACGTCGTTGACCGCGTACGCCCGCGTCCTGCGATAGGCGCCCGATCCCGGCTACCAGTCCTGGTGGTCAGCGACATTATAGTGCTCGCGCCCATGCCGGACTTCACAGCGGCCCCTCGTTCTGTAACGATTTCATCGGCGCTGGACTCTTGCCCTACGGATGAACATGAATCGCCGATTCGAATCCCGCGTCTCGCCGCTCCGGATCGCGCTCTTCCTGCTGGCCATCGTGGCGCTGCTCTTGATGGCGCATCTAGCGGCTGAAGCCGTCAGGACGACCGTCGGGGCGGACCTGCCAGACCGCGCAACGGCCATGTGGAACCTGGACGAAGAGAACAACGTTCCCACGTGGTTTGCCAGCATGGTGCTGGCACTGGTCGGATTCGCCCTCGCGTTCGTGGGGATGATGAAGTACCAGGAACGCGACCGCCACTGGTGGCAGTGGTTCGCGATCGCGCTCATCCCGCTGTTTCTCAGCCTCGATGACATGGCCCAGCTACACGAGGCTCTCAGTCAGCCGCTGTCCGACGAGTACGGCTTCGGGGGTCTCTTTCACTGGGCCTGGCTTGTCGTTGCCCTTCCCGTCGTCGCGGTTCTCACAGTGCTCTTTCTGCCGTTCCTCATCCGCCTCCCGGCGCGCACCGCAGTCCTGCTACTGGCCGGTGCCGGCATCACCTTCAGCGGTGGCGTAGTTCTCGAGATGTTTGAGGGCTGGCGGGTCGACGCGAGCGGTCAGGGTGGCCTGCTCCTCTTCTCGATGGTTACCGTCCAGGAGGTGGCGGAGATGATCGGCTCCATAATCGCCCTCTACGCCATCATCGACTACGCGGGCGGCTATCGGCCTGAGCTGGTGCTCCACATCGAGCGCGACGACCTTCCCTTTGTCGGCGAATCTCGCCCGCACTCCGGCGAAGTCGGACTAGATCACCTGGAACCGGCAGAGCAGTCCTAGCCCTGGCGGGTCGCGACTCCCATCTTCCCCGCAGACGACGTCGCGAGGCCAGTCGCTACCAGTCGTAGTGTTCGCGCTGTAGCGCCAGCGACATGCCCATCCCCGCGCCCATGCACAGCGTCACCAGGCCCCACTCCGCGTCGCGGCGGCGCATCTCATAGGCGATCGTCCCGAGCAGCCG
>JADFKG010000019.1 GCA_022565075.1 Chloroflexota bacterium
TCGGATCAGAAACCGGACCGTTAGCGACCGTCTGCGCCAGGGGAAACGTGGCGAGCGCGCCGAGGCCGGCAGCGATGACCGCGACGAACGCCGTCTCCAGCGTCATCTGGCCGACTACGTGCCAGTTCGAGGCACCGAGCGCCTTGAGGATTCCGATCTCCTTGATCCGCTGTCGCGCAACGATGGCGACCGAGAAGAGGATGATCGCAGCGCTGGCGATGAGCGCCGCGATCATGCCGATCCGGCTGCTGTCTGCGGCGTCGGCGAGCGGCGCGCTGATGGCGTCAAAGGCGGCTTCCTGTGTCGTCACGTCGGCGACGTCCTCGCCGAGCGTCTCGCGGATCGCGGCGGCCGTCGCGCTGACGTTCTCCGCCGTGTCCACCCGGACGCTGATCGCGTCGACCTCGCCTTCGCGGTCGAAGAGGGCTCGCGCTGTGTCGAGCGGAAGGAACATCGCGTTGTCGCCGAACTGCGTTCCGGTGGTGAAGACACCCACGACCTCGACGTCCACATCGTTCAGGGCAAACGTGTCACCGACCGCAAGCCCGTTGGCCTCCGCCAGAGTCGAGCCGATCACAGCGACGTTCGCCTCGCCTTCGTCCGACTCGAACGTGCGGCCGCTCGTGATCTCAACGTTGTCGACGCCAAGGGAAGAGAGAGCTGTCGGGTTATCGGTGCCGGTGACGATGACCGGTATCTGGAAGCCGCCAGCGGGCCGGTTGCCTGCGAACGGCGAATTCGCCGGCGGCTCGATCGTGCCGCCGATCAGGTCATCGCCGGAGTACAGCTCGGTTATCGTCCGCGTGTAGTCCGTGACGTGCTCGATGGAAGCGATCGCCTCAACCGCTTCGTCGGTGAGAGTCGCCTGGACAGCGTCGGTGTCGGTGTCGGCATCATCGGCGGCGTCGCCGGCGTCCGGAGCGTCCGGGGCGTTCGGCCCGCCCGCGCCGCCAGGGCCACCAGCACCTCCCGCACCGCCACCGAAGCCGCCGCGGAAGATGAACCCGCCGCCGAAGCTCCCCGCCGGCTGGACAGTCACAGTGGTGCCCACCTGGCGCTGGATCTCATCGAGGCGCTCGTCGAACGCGCCGTCGACTGTGATCATGATCAGTGCGAGACCGATACTGACACTGAGGACGCCGACCAGGAGGCCCGCGCGCAGCGGTGAGCGCAAGAGGGCGCGCACTGCCCAACGAAGAGTCTTCATGCTCACTCCTTTTTAGAGATGATGCCCGAGATCGTATGATGGTGCGGTTAAGGTCAGGTTAGTGAAACATTAAGGAACTTTAATGTTCGCCCGCGGAATCGAAGGCTTGGCCTAAACCTCACGTTTACGTTATAGTAGGCACGACGGCCCGGTTTTCGCCCCATCCACAACCGGGCTGCCGCATCGTATCGCCCGTGCCCCGACCACCGCGGGGACAACGCCAGAGGGAGGCCACATTGGCAGAGCAGCGAGCCGAAACGATCACGCTTGATCCCGACGTTGGTGTAGTCGACGACTGCGCGCACCACTGGCAGATCGCCACTCCGAACGGCGTAACCAGCGAAGGAGTCTGCAAGCGATGCGGCAAGTCCCGCGCCTTTCTCAACTACAGCCAGCGCAAGATGATGGTGCGCTCCGTAAAGTCCAACGGCAACAGCAACAGCAACAGCAACAACAACAACGGCAACGGCAACAAGTCCCGCTAGCGAACGTTCGCGAGACATACGGGGGCGAGCTTAACGCTCGCCCCTTTTTCTCATTCAGCGGCTATGTACTGACCCGAACGCCGGACAGGCAGGCTCCGGCGACGGCGGCAACCCAACGTCGAACATCAGTGTCTTGAGTGCGTCTACCGGATCAATACCTTCCAAGCAATCCACGTTTCCCCAGACCTGCAAGCGGTGGTCGAACAGCAAAGTGGTGCCAAGGGCCGGACAGAGGTCGCGCGCGACGACAGGTAGGCCGGCATCACTGCGCAGGATGCCCAGCGCGTCGACTGGGTTGACAGCGCCTGAACAATTGACATCTCCCCAGGTGAGTCCATCCGTAGAGAGATGCAGAGTCGTCTTGCCGGTCGTCCAGATGCCGCTTTCGTTAGCTGGCGCACCGTCGATCGTGAACGTCACCGCGGCACCTTCGGTACCGCACACGGACGGTATATTGACCCTGTAAGAGGATGTGATGAGCCAGCCGGAGACGGCGTGGCTGGCGCACAGGGTGCCGTTGACGTACGCACTTACAATGGGCGCCGTGCTCGGCCCGATTATGAAGTCGATGCAGGGTTCGCCGCGACAGGTAAGTCCCCCACTGAACGTCGCGAAGGCGGGCCCTGTATAGATGTCGTGGCGATGGCTACCCTCCTCCCAGACAGCAGTCGGGCTCGCTGGCACACCCTCGATGAAGAACTGAATGGTGTCGCCGGGCTGGGCACAGCCGGGCTTCTCGGCGTCGGTCAGCACATCCATCGCGTATCCACCGAACACCTCACCGTCGCTGATCGGGTGCACGGTCTCATCTTCGCCGCACTCCACATCACCAACCTTGGCGACCACAGTCTTGCCGATTGCGGAGGCCCCGCAGTCAGTCCCGAGACAAACGACTCCCCAGAACTGAGCGGATCCCCATCCGCCGTATGATGCACTTGCCGTTTCACTACCGACAGCCACAAGAACTATAAGCGAGGCGATTACAGCGAAACGTGTGGCCATTCCTGATCGTCCTCCCCCTCGCCGATATTCTACTCCCTTCTCATTGACCCGCGAGCACACAGCTACGTATGATGGCGCCGCTCATGGTCACCCTTTCCGAGGCGATCGAACGCGCCCGCAGCGAGGACCGCTCCGTGCTCACCGAGATCGAGTCGAAGCAGGTACTGGCGGCTGCCGGTATCCCCGTCGCCGAGGCGACGCTGGCCGCTTCCGCCGACGAGGCGGCCAAGGCAGCGGCGCAGGCCGGCTTCCCGGTCGTGCTCAAGATCGTCTCGCCGGACGTCACGCATAAGTCCGACGTCGGCGGCGTCAAGATCGGCCTCGAAGACGAGGCGGCGGTGCGCGCGGCCTACGACGATATCGTCGCGGCCGTCAAGGAACGCCAGCCGAAGGCCCGCATTGAGGGCGTCGCCGTACAGGCGATGGCGCGCCCCGGCACCGAGGTCATCGTGGGTATGAGCAAGGACCCGCAGTTCGGGCCGGTGCTCATGTTCGGCCTCGGCGGCATCTTCGTCGAGGTCTTGAAGGACGTCTCTTTCCGCATCGTGCCGCTGGAAGAGCGCGACGCCCGCGAGATGATCGACGAGATCAAGGGCCGCGCGATCCTCGACGGCGTACGCGGCGGTGAGCCGGCGGACATCGGCGCGCTGGCAGGCCTCCTGCTCCAGCTCTCCGCCTTCGCCGAAGCCAACCCGCAGGTGGAGGAGTTGGACCTGAACCCCGTGTTCGCCTACAAGGACGGCTGCATCGCCGTCGACGCGCGCATCGTCGTGAGCGCGGAGAGCTGACGGGCGCGCCCAGATGTCTAATCCGGACTTGACGGCGCGGTTGGATCGCGCCTTCAATCCGAAGACCGTGGCCGTTGTCGGCGACAAGCGGGCGATGGGCTACATGTGGCTGCACTCGATGAAGACGTTCTCCGGCAAGCTGTACTCCGTTCAGATCGACCCGGCCGAGATCCCCGGCATCGAGGCGCTCGAGGTGCCGAACTACGCCAGCGTGTCGGAGATCCCCGATGACATCGACTACGTGCTCTGCGCCGTTCCCCGGCCCGTCGCCGCGCGCATCGTCGCCGACTGCGCGAAGAAGAAGGTCGGCGCCGTGGCGCTCTTCACGTCCGGCTTCGCCGAGACGGAAACGGAAGAGGGCATCGAGGCGCAGCATCAGGTCACCGAGATCGCCCGCGAGAACGACCTGCTGCTGATCGGCCCCAACTGCATGGGCATCTACAACCGGCGGCTCGGCCTGCGCCACAGCCCGGACCAGGAGTCCGGCGACGCCGGCAACGTCGGCTTCATCAGCCAGAGCGGCACGCACGCCATCAACTTCTCGCTCATCGGCGCGACGCACGGCATAAAGTGCTCGAAAACGGTCTCCTTCGGCAACGCCGTCCTCCTCGATGCGCCCGACTACATCGACTACCTGGCGCAGGACGCCGAGACCGACGTCATCGCCATCTACATCGAAGGCACGAAGGACGGTCCACGCCTGCTGCGATCGCTCAAGGCCGCCACGGCGCGCAAGCCGGTCGTCGTCTGGCGCGGCGGAACGAGCAAGGCGGGCTCCCGGGCCGTCTACTCGCACACGGCATCGCTGGCGACCGCGCCGGACGTCTGGAGCGCGGCTATGCGGCAGGCCGGCGTCATCGAGACCGGCGACCTGGACGAAACGATCGACGTGGTTAAGGCGCTCGTCTACTGCAAGCCGGCGGCGGGGAAGAGAATGGGCCTCGTGGCGATGACCGGCGGCCAGTCCGTCGTCATCACCGACGCTTTCGAGCGCGAGGGGATGGAGGTACCGCTGCTAACGCCGGCCTCGTACGAGAAGCTGGCGTCGTTCTTCAACATCATCGGTGGCAGCTACCGCAACCCCCTGGACGCCGGCGGCACGATCGGCATGGGCTTCGTGCCCGGTAACCTCAAGAAGCTGTTCGAGATCCTGGACGAGGACGAGAACGTCGACGCCATCGCGATGGAGGTCAGCGGCACCTTCATCGCCCGCCGCCTGCGCGACAACCCAGCGATGATGGACGGGCTCCTCGACGTCCTCTCCGAGCAGCGCGAGCGCTCCGCCAAGCCGTTCCTCGCGATCACGCATCCGAGCCACGTAGAGGACGTGATGGCCGACGTGCGGCGCAAGCTCCTGGACCGCGGCGTCGCGGCGTTCACGAGCTTTCACGCGGCGGCCCGCGCCCTCGCACGCACCACCGCTTACTGGGCGCGTCGCGACGGCACGTAGCCATAGGAGGCGATCATGGCACGCATACCAACGGTCGAGCCGGAGAACGCAGACGACGAGCAGCGGGCCGCGCACGATCACGGCGTGAAACGCTACGGCCGCATGACCAACATGAAGCGCACGCTGCTGCACTCGCTGCCGGCGTATCACGCGCTGATGGAGTTCTATCCACTGGCGGAGGCCGTCGCGCCGTTTCTCGGCGCGCGCCCCACGAACGTCTTCCTGCACGCCATCTCGGCTGAGACCGACTGCCTCGTCTGCTCGACCTACTTCAGGCGCCACCTGATCGACGCCGGCGACGACCCCGACCACCTCGACCTGAGCGAGCGCGAGAAGCTCCTCGTGGAGTTCGGGCGGTCACTGTCGACGCAGAGTTCGCGGGTGTCGGACGACGTTTACGCGCGCCTGGCGGCCGAGTTCACAGCCGAGCAGATCGTCGCGCTGACGGCGTTCGGGGCGATGATGGTGGCAACAAACGTCTTCAACAACGCTCTCGACGTCGACCTCGACGAGTACCTCGAGGGCTACCGCAAGCCCGGCGCGCCGGGCATGGAGCCACCGGATGACGACAGAGCGCGAGTTCGAAGGCAAGGTGGCGTTCATAACGGGCGCCGCGCACGGACAGGGCCGAACCACGGCGCTGGCGCTGGCCAAAGCCGGCGCCAACGTGGCGGCCTTCGACATCGCAAGGCCGCTGGCGTACCCCGGCTACGGGATGGGCTCCGGCGAGGACCTGTCGAGCCTACAGGAGGAGTGCCGCAAGGTTGGCTCGGAGTGCCTGACCTTCGAAGGCGACGTGCGCGACGACGCCGCGATCACGGCAGCGGTCGACGGGACAATGGCTGGCCTGGGGCGCATCGATATCCTGTTCAACAACGCCGGTATCTGCGCCTACGGCCTCTCGCACGAACTAGCCGAAGACGAGTGGGACGCGATGATCGACATCAACCTGAAGGGCGCCTGGCTGGTGGGCCGGCGCGTGATCCCGGTGATGATCGAGCAGGGCTCCGGCGTGATCATCAACAACTCGTCGATCGCGGGCCTGCGCGGGATGTATCGGCTCAGCCACTACGCCGCGTCCAAGTGGGGCCTGACGGGCCTCAGCAAGTCATGGGCGATCGAGCTGGCTCAATACGGCATCCGCGTCGTCTCGATCCACCCCACCGGCGTGAACACACCGATGAACGACGGTCTGGCCGCTCTGGAAGGAGCAACGCCCGCAGAGATCGCCGAGCGCTCGGCTGGCAACCTGCTGCCGGTGCCCTGGGTCGAGTCCGAAGACGTCGCCGAGGCCGTCCTTTTCCTGGCTTCGGACCGCGCGCGCTATATCACGGGCTCAGAGTTCATCCTCGACGCTGGCCTGCTCGCACGCTAATGACACCCAGGCGCTTTGACAGGCGACGCTGCCCGGCGATACCCTTGTCGCATACCCCGCCCCGGTATCGCGATATATGAAGACGAGCATCTACCTCGACCACGCCGCCACAACCCGACTTCAGCCGAAGGCGTTGGAAGCAATGCTCCCCTACCTCGATGGGCACTTCGGGAACCCATCCGGCATGTACGCGCTCGGCCGCCAGGCCGCCCGAACGATCGACAACGCCCGCTCGACCGTGGCGTCGCTGCTCGGCGCCCGGCCCCGCGAGATCCTCTTCACTGGCCCCGGAACGGAGTCCATCAACGCGGCGATCAAGGGCGTGGCGTCGGCGCAGAAGCAGGCCGGCCTCGGCGACCACGTCGTCACGACGACGCTCGAGCACCACGCCGTCCTCCATTCCTGTGAGTACCTGGAGAAGTTCGGCTTCACGGTGACGCAGGCGCCTGTCGACCGCTACGGCATCGTCAGTCCGGACGCCATCGCCGAGGCGATGAACGAGCGCACAGTGCTCGTGAGCGTCATGCTCGCCAACAACGAGATCGGAACGATTCAACCGCTCCCAGAGATCTCGCGAGCCGTGCGCGCGCGGGCGAAGTCTCTGGGGCGCAGCGTCGTGCTACACACCGACGCGGTGCAGGGCGCGAACGCACTCGACCTGGACGTGGACCGGCTGGGCGTCGACCTGCTGAGCCTGTCGGCGCACAAGTTCGGCGGGCCCAAGGGTTCAGGCGTGCTCTACATGCGACGCGGCACGCCGTTCCTGGCGCAGATGAGCGGCGGCGGTCAGGAACGCCAGCGCCGCGCCGGTACGGAGAACGTGGCCTCTATCGTCGGCCTGGCAACGGCGCTAGAGGAGGTACAGAGCCACCGCGACGACTACACGAGCGCCTGCCGTGGCTTGACCACGCAGCTGGTCGAGGGCGTCCTGCGCACGATCGACGGGGCGAAATTGACCGGCCACCCGGAGATGCGCCTGCCGAACAACGCTCACTTCAGCTTCGAGGGTGCGCGGTCTGACACGATGCTCGACGCGCTGGACAAGCTGGGCATCGCGGCCAGCGCCGGCAGCGCCTGCAATTCAGCGACGTGGGAGCCCTCGCATGTGCTCGCGGCCACGGGCATGCCGTTGCGCCGCGCCGTTGGCGCGCTCCGGCTCACCGTCGGACCGGAGAACACGGCCCAAGAGATGGAGCTCGTCCTCTCTGTCCTTCCCGATGTCGTGGCAGCGTCTCGGGCCGCCGCAGCGCGCCACGAATAGCGCCACTTACCACTTGCCCCGGCCCGCTGTCGATCACTATCATCGCCCCATCGAACTGAGCCCTCCGCACGGACAGGAGGTGGCCATTGCCACAGTCACCCACCCCAACCGCCTCTTCGAACGCACCGGAAACGTACGACGCGCTCGAAGTCCTCGCCTTCGCGCTGACCGCACCCAACCAGCGGGAACTGTCATCGGCCGAGATAAGAGACCGGATCCGCGAGCTTCATGAGAAGGCCGGACGGCGCCGTCACGACGCCTGCCGCGACCTCGTAGAGCGCCTCGCTCCCCTGGCCGGCGCAGACGAGGGCGCGCTCGCCGACGCCGCCCACCTCTGCCAAACTGAGCCCGCCGCGCTGGCCGAGGACATTTATGCGCTGCGGTCGTTCGCCTCCGATCCGAAGGGCGCCGTCGCCGTTGCGGAGATGCAGCGCTACCTGACCGAGGCGTTCGTGCCGAAGTCCGAGCCAGAGCTAGCGCTGGACCGGGCGATCGCGATCGGGCAGGTTTCGTTCAGCGTGCTCATCGCCGACCGAGAACGCGCCCAAAGGGGCCGGCAGTCACCAGCGAAAGAACGCGCCGTCGCCGAGGAGGAGGTTGCTTACGGCGTATTCGTCACCGACCCACAGCGAATGCGCACTGCGGAACTAGCGTTCAACCACTTCCGGGGCGTTTACGCACGCCGCTACGAGGACTTCCACGCGGCGTACTGGACGGCGTCTTCGCGTCTGCACGCCCGCTTGCTGGAAGCAGGCCGCGAGGTGCAGGCGCTGACGCGTCTGAACAGCCTCGTGGAGCTCGGCGCAGCGGTGGGCGAGTCCACGATCAGCGCTCACGAAGAGCTGATCGCAGCGACAACGGCCTGCGAGCCGGGGGCCGACTTCGCCAGCGTCCTCAAGACGGCCACGGCCTGCCCCGCCTGCCATTTGCGGCTGGGCGCGGCCGACCACGCCGAGGCCGTCGGCGCGGTGCTGAAACGGCTATCGCAGTCTGTCGAGCAACAGCTGAGCCGGCTGTCCTCCGTGGCCGTACGGGCGATCCTGGAGCGCAGCAGCGACCCACGCGTAGAGCGCTTCCTGAAGGTGGTGCAGGCGGCACAGATCACGACGCTGACCGAAATCCTGGATGATGAGCTAGTCGGCTACCTGAGACGGTTCCTCCTCGAAGCGCGCATCAGCACGCTGCTCGAGCCGATCTTCGACCACGTGCAGCAAGGCGGCGCCAACGACGAGGCGGCGACGCGGGAGGCCCTGGAGAAGCTGGCGGACGTGCTGCACCGCGCGATACGCGGTGCCGGGCAGAGGCCGAGCGACGAGGGCGAGCCTGCGAGGTAGACGCTCTCGTAGAACGCCACCCGTCACCTGTCACCCGTCTCCCGTCTCCCGTAGAATGGCGGCGTGGCCAATGACCGCTGGCTGATCGCCGGCCTGGGCAACCCCGGCGCCGAGTACTCGCACAACCGTCACAACGTCGGCTACTGGTGCATCAACCGCCTCGCGCGGCTGCACGGCATCAAGATCAAGGCCAAGACGCTGGCCACGCTGGGCGAAGGTGAGGTGCGCGGCGTGCCCGCCGTCCTGCTCAAGCCGCGGACCTACATGAACAAGAGCGGCGAGGCGATCGGACCGGCCCTGCGCCGCTGGAAGATCGACCCGACACACCTCATCGTCGTCTACGACGAACTCGACCTGCCGGCGGGCCGCGTGCGCATCAAGCCCGGCGGCGGCAGCGGCGGCCACAACGGCATCAAGTCGATCATCGCCGCCGCCGGCAGCCAGGACTTCGCGCGCATTCGCGTCGGCATCGGCCGGCCGCACGTCGACGGCGAGCCGACGTGGGAGCCGAAGCACGTGGCGGACTACGTCCTGAGCGACCCTTCGCCGCAGATGGTGAAAACGCTGCAAGATGCCGCCAAGCGCGCCACGGAAGCCGTGGAGACGATCATCACAGAGGGCGTCGAGGACGCGATGAACGAGTACAACAGGTAGCGCGGTACAATAGGGACAAGCGAATAGCACCCGGAAGGGGCCTCGATCGGTCGAGGCCCCTAAAAGCGTTGTTCGCCGCCAACTAATGGACCTTTCTGCGCTACTGACGCTCATCGACGAGACGGCCCGCCTGGGACGCCTGCGAGAGGCGCTGCGCCCGTCTGGGCGGGGCACCTCCGCGCGCGCCGTCGCCGGCATCAACGACGCCGCCAAGCCCGCCGCGCTCGCCGCGCTCGTGGCGGACGAGGAACGGCCTGTCCTCATCCTTACCGGGCGCCCGGCGCGCGCCGAGGTGCTCGCCGAGGAGCTCGCGGCCTGGCTCGGCCCGTCCGCTGGCGATGCCAAGCGCGTGCTCTTCTTCCCGGAGCGTGACGCGTTGCCTTACGAGCGTCTGGCGCCCGCGCGCGAGACGGTACGCGATCGCTTGAACGCCGTCATCGCGCTGGCCGAGGAACGACCCTGCGTGATCGTGGCGTCGGCGCTGGCACTGGCCCAGCGGACGCTCTCGCCGGATGACCTCACCCGTTCCGTGCTGGACCTGCGGCCGGGACAGCGGCTGGAGATGGAAGCGTTTCTGCGGGAGCTGGCGCGCCTTGGCTATACGATGGAGCCTCTCGTCCAGGAGGCCAGCGAGGCGAGCCGCCGCGGCGGCATCGTCGACGTCTTCCCACCGACCGCGCAGGCGCCCCTGCGCATTGAGTTCTTCGGCGACGAGATCGAGAGCATCCGAACCTTCAGCGCCTCGACGCAGCGCACGTCGAGATCGGTCGAGGAAGCGCGCATCGTGCCCGCGCAAGAGCTACTGCCTTCCGAGGCCGACGACTGGCTCGCGCCCCTGTCGAAGCTCGGCCTCAAGAAGATGCCGGACGAAGCGCGCGAACGGATCGAGGAAGAGCTGACGCTGCTGCGAGACGGCGCGTCGTTCAAGGAACGTGACTTCTACGTGCAGTTCCTCGCGCCGTGCTCGCTGCTCGACCACCTGCCCGCGGGTGCGCTGCTGGTCGTCGACGAAGAGGCTGACGTGCAGACGGCGATCGAGGAAGCCGAGGCGCAGGGCGAGGCGACACGCAAGGAGCTGGAGGCCGCCGGCGAGATACCTTACGGTCTGCCGCCGACGCTCGAAGCGTGGCCCGAAGTCCGCCGACAGATCCAGGCCACGGGTCGGGTGCTGACGCTCGCGCGCTGGGCGATGCCCACGGACGGGGAGACGAGCGCCGAAGAGGGCGATGCGATCCTACTCCCCTTCGTCGGATCGGGCGCGTACGCCGGGCAGCTGCGCAAGCTGGCAACGGAGGTGGCGCAGGGCGTGCGATCGGGACGGCGGTTCGTGATCGTCTCGCAGCAGGCAGAGCGCCTGGCGGAGCTGCTCGAGGAAGAGGACGCGCACGCCACGGTGGGCGGCGACCTCGTCAGTCCGCCGCCAAACCTCTCGCTCGTGCAGGGATCGCTGCAGAACGGCTGGAAGCTGGGCACGGCCGGCGAGCTGACGCTGCTCACCGACAGCGAGGTGTTCGGCTTCGTAAAGCAGCGGCGCGCGCCACCAAAGAAGGCCGTGAACCGCGAGGCGTTCCTCGCCGACCTGACGCAGGGCGCCTACGTCGTGCACATCGACCACGGCATCGGCCGCTTCGCCGGGCTGATCCGCCGCACTACCGACGGCAACGAACGCGAGTACCTGGAGCTGCACTACGCGGAGGGCGACCGGCTGTTCGTGCCGACCGATCAGCTGGACCGCGTCAGCCGCTACATCGGCCCGTCGGACAAGCAGCCGACGCCAACTCGGCTGGGCGCGGGCGACTGGCAGCGCGCGAAGCAGCGGGCGCGGCGAGCGGTGGCTGCGCTGGCGAAGGACCTCCTCCAGCTCTACGCCTCACGTGAGGTGATGCCCGGCTATGCCTACCCGCCGGACAGCGCCTGGCAGGCCGAGCTGGACGCCAGCTTCCCCTACGTCGAGACGCCTGACCAGCTCGCCGCCATCAGCGCCGTGAAGCACGACATGGAATCGCCCCGGCCGATGGACCGCCTCGTCTGCGGCGACGTCGGCTACGGCAAGACGGAGGTCGCGCTGCGGGCCGCCTTCAAGGCCGTGATGGACGGCCGGCAGGTGGCCGTGCTCGTGCCAACGACTGTCCTGGCCCAGCAGCACTTCAACACGTTCCGCGAGCGACTCGCCGCCTTCCCGGTGCGCATCGAAGTGCTCTCCCGGCTACGCAGCCACGCGGAGCAGAAACGGATCGTCGAGTCGCTGCAACAGGGCACGACCGACATCGTCATCGGCACGCACCGGTTGCTGCAGAAAGACATCCGCTTCCAGGAGCTGGGTCTCGTGGTGATCGACGAAGAGCAGCGCTTCGGCGTCGCGAACAAGGAGTTCCTGAAGGAGATGCGCCGCGAGGTCGACGTCCTCACCCTCTCGGCGACGCCCATCCCCCGCACGCTGTACATGGCGCTGGGCGGCATCCGCGACATGTCCACCATGGAGACTCCACCGGAGGAACGCCTGCCGATCAAGACCTACGTCTCGCAGACGGACGACCGCCTCATCCGGGAGGCCATCGCGCGCGAGCTGGAGCGCGGCGGGCAAGTCTACTTCGTGCACAACCGCGTGCACAGCATCGAGATGATCGCCGGCAAGCTTCGCGATCTCGTCCCGGAAGCGCGCATCGGCATCGGACACGGACAGATGGACGAGCGAGAGCTGGCGCGAACGATGGAGGACTTCACGCACGGCCGCACGGACGTCCTCGTCTGTACGACGATCATCGAGTCGGGCCTCGACATCCCGAACGTCAACACGATCATCATCAACCAGGCGGACCGGCTGGGGCTGGCGCAGCTCTACCAGCTTCGCGGACGCGTGGGCCGCGGCGCCCACCGCGCCTACGCCTATCTGCTCTACGAGAAGAACAAGCGCCTGACCGAGACCGCGAAGGCGCGCCTGCAGACGATCTTCGAGGCGACGGAGCTGGGCGCCGGCTTCCAGATCGCCCAGCGCGACCTCGAGATCCGGGGCGCCGGCAACCTGCTGGGCGCGGAGCAGAGCGGCTACATGGCGGCGATCGGCTTCGACCTTTACATCAAGCTGCTCTCGGGCGCCGTCGAGCGGATGCGGGCGCTGATGCGCGGCGAGACGCCGCCACCCGAACGTGAAGGCGTTGAGGTGTCGATCGACCTGCCGCTGTCGGCGCACCTGCCGCCGTCATACGTTCCCGACCTGAACCTGCGGCTCGCCGTCTACCAGCGGCTGAGCGCGGCAGAAGACCCGGCGGCAGTGGAGACGATCGGGCAGGAGATGGTCGATCGTTTCGGCGAGCCGCCGCCGCTGGCCCACAACTTGCTCTACGTCGTGACGCTGCGGTCGCTGGCAAAGCTCGGCGGCGTGCAGTCGATCATCGCCGAGGGCGCCACCGCCGTCGTCAAGATGGAGGCCGGCGAGACGCTGCCGACCGCGGCCCTGGAGGAGACGGCACCACGCGGCGTGCAGGTGGGCCGCACGATGATGCACGTGGAGCTGGACGAGGGCTGGCGGGACCGGCTACGCCAGGCACTCGAGCTGCTCGTGGCAGCGAGGGCGGAGGAATCCGCGGAGAACGCAGACGCAGCGCCGGTTGACACTAATTAGCGCTGCGTTTAGCCTTATTCCTCGTGAGTGAATTTACGCGGAATCGTCAGGGAGGCGACCCGCTCGCCCTGGGTTCAGGAGTCAACCGCCTGGATCGTGTAATCGTACTGGCGGCTGTCCTCGCCCTTGGCATGGTCGCTTATCTGGCCGTCGAGCCGACCCAGGACTGGCTCCTGCTCCTCCTCGCCGGCCTCGCCGCCATCGCCACCGACAGCGTCGTCCGCAACCATCCGCGCGCGGACTTCCACGGGGTGGACGAGACGGCGCTCTATCTCTTTGTGCCGGTGCTGTTCACGCTGGGCCTCGGCCTCTTTCTCGAGGACGTCGTCGGCGGGTACGAGACCGTCGCCATCGGTCTCGTCTCAGTGATCCCCTTCTGGGCGATCCTGCGCGCCGAGTACGAATCCGTCGACCGCCTCGCTCCGTCGTACCAGTCGACGCGGCTCGTCCTCAACATCGCGACCTACGTCACCGCGTTCCTCTTCTTCGCCACGATCTACGACTTCGAGCTGAGCCTCGTGACGTCGTCGTTCGCCGCGGGCACCGTCAGCGTCCTGCTGGCGATCGAGATACTGCGCGAGAAGGGCCTGGACACGACGCGGACGATACTCTACGCGCTGGCGATCGGCGGCATGATCGCCGAAGCCGCCTGGGCCACACACTTCCTGCCCCTGGAGGAGAGCGCAGCGGCTGTTTTCCTGCTGCTGACCTTCTACCTGACGACGGGACTCATGCACAACCACCTCGGCGGCAAGCTCACCCCCCAGACCGCCACAGAGTTCGCCGGTGTCGGCGCACTCGGCGTCGTCATCATCGCCATCTCGCACTTCGCGAACTAGACCTCGCCCCGCTTCTAATCCGCTCCGCGCCCCGTGTTCCACGCCCTTTCCTTGCGTGCTAGCATTGTGCATGGTTCGGGGCGTGGCGCAGTCCGGTTAGCGCACCTGACTGGGGGTCAGGAGGTCCTCGGTTCGAATCCGAGCGCCCCGACCAGCAACGCCCAGCAAGGGCTGGGAACCGCTCGACCGGCGGCCCCATCAGAGTTCGACGGCTCGTCGCTCGTACAGTCGTCATGGCTCCATCTCACCCTCCGCCAGGCGAAAAGTAAGACCGAACCCCCTCTATCGGGGGTTCGGTCAGGCAGCGGCGCAACGTGAACGGCATTGCGGCAAGCGGATTACAGAGACGGGCCTGCCAGAGTCGCCATCTGCTTCAGGCGCACCGCCTGTTCGCGCAGACCGTGAACGATCGTCGCCAGCATAAAGGTGATACCGGTGAACAGCAACGCCACTCCGGCGCGCATTACGGGCACCGACCAGGTCGTGATGGACTGCGCGCGGCCGAGGTCGCTCACGATGGCGCCATCCGGGCCCGTCGCATCGATCCAGGCATCGTAGATGCTTACCGCAGCCACGACCTGGGCGACGAAACCGGCGATCACGACTATCATCCCCATCATCATCAGCCCCAGAAACGTCCACGCCGTCCAAGCCATCGGGGGAACTCGGACGGGCTGTCCGGCGGCCTCCTGGACACTGGCGCCGCCCTGTCGGAAGATGCCGGCCAGCCGCCCCAGAGCGAAGCTTATGGCGGCCAGTAACAGGCCGACACCGAGCAGCGCAAGGCCGGTGCTAAGAACGCCGAGAGTTGCGAAGGTGGCCTGATCGCTCGCGTCGAACGTCTCGAAAAGGTCTGCACCGATCGCGCCCCGGGCGACTCCCAATCCAAAGGCGGCTCCTAGCACCATCAGCCCCATGAGGAGCATCGGCAGCCAGAGAAGTGTTCCCATGCGTTGGGCCGGGTTAAGACCGACCGTTGGCGAAGTCGTAATTGCTTGATCTGCAGCATAGGCAGTCATGTGTTTCTCCTTCTAGCTCCGCTTGCTTAAGACGATATCCGTGCGGCCAAGGATGATCTCCTGGACGCGGTCGAACTGAAAGCGCAGCACGTTACCTATTGTGTACAAGGCAAGCACGATCCCGGAAAGGAGTAGGCCGATCCCGACCATGCTCAGGGGGGAGGCGTAGGAGAGGACAGTCTCCGCGCGCCCCAGCAAGTGCAGCGCCTCCGCCGCTGGCGGCACGCCCGTGCTGTAGTAGTCATAGACTTGGACAGCTGCATAGATGTGGAAGCCAAGGCTGATGAGAGCCAGCATGAGACCGGCCATCATCAGGGCCACGAAGGCCCAGGCGGACGCGGGCATGCGCGGTGTATAAACCTCACCGCCGAGCTTCTGCTGTAGCGCCCCTCCACTGCCGCGCATCGCGCCGAGTACCGATGCCAGTAGAAACGAGATGCCTGCCAGAAGGAACGCCACGCCTGCGAAGATGATTCCCGGCTGTAGCGCCTTCATCGTCTCCACAGTGGCACGGTCCGTCGCCGACCCGCCCGGGAACACCTCCGACGCAAGGTTGGCCTGCACGATTCCGGCGACCAGGGCGCCGGCGAGAACCATGAGGCCCATCGCCAGCATCGGCAGCCACATGATGGTGGCCATCCTTTGCAAGGGCGTCTGGCCCGTCGCCTCAGAGCCGACGTCGACCTTGAAGCCATATCGCGTTTCAAAAGTTATTGCCGTAGACATGCTGTTACTCCTCTCTGCTGCCGCTCAGGACAGGCAGGGTTTCCGCCAGGACCTGACCGCGAATCCAGACGCTGGTCACGACGCCCCAGAGCGCTATCGATATGCCCATCAGAACTATCGCCAGTCCGGCGAAGAACGCTGGCATGAGCCACGCCTGGTAAGTCTCGATACGCCCGACCCGTGACTCAGTGATGGACTGCTTGCCGGGATCTGTTAAATCGCCGACCCAGTCCGCAAGCGGCACGCTGAACGCCGTGACGACGGCGATGACGGCCATGCCGACAACGGCTAGCACGATAGCTAACCTGTACTGCCACAGCTCTCCGTCGCCCGGCAACCATGGCTTACTGGGCCGCAGGAGAGAAGGTGGTGTGAATGAGGTCTGATTTGTCATGTGTTCCTCGCTTTCTGAACCTGGATGAGACCTTCTTCGCCACTCATTGTGCTATACCCCATGGGGGTATACTGTAGCCGGGATTACACACGTGGAGAGGACAGTCGTGTCAGTTGTCGCCCCACTCGCGGCCTCGACGCTCTTCCCGATTCCACAGCCGAATCAGGGCCGCCCACGACGATGCGCCTCCGGCCCGCTTTCCGTCCGCACTCCGTTCGTGGATAATCGGGAGCATCCCGACTGGAGGACTGCCCTGACGACGCGCGGAATGCTTACCCTCGACGACCTGCGAGCGAAGACTGACGCCGGCGAGATCGACACCGTCATCGTCGCCTTCTCTGACCACTATGGCCGGCTGCACGGCAAGCGCTTCGACGCCTCTTTCTTCATCGAGGACGCCGTTGCGAACGGCACCCATGCCTGCGATTATCTGCTGACGGTCGACATGGAGATGGAGCCAGTGGCCGGCTACAGCTACGCCAGCTGGGAGCAGGGCTTCGGCGACTTCCACCTGGTCCCCGACCTCGAAACGCTGCGCGTGGCGTCCTGGCTCGACCGGACGGCGCTGGTGCTATGCGACGTCGAGGACGAGAAGAAGCACGCCCCCGTGGCGGTGGCGCCTCGGTCGATCCTGCGGCGACAGCTCGAGCGAGCCGCTGCGGCCGGGTTCACGGCGAAGGGCGCCTCGGAGCTCGAGTACTTCATCTTCGACGACAGCTACCGCGAGGCAGCCGAGAAGAAGTACAGCGGGCTCGAACCGGCCGGTTGGTACCTCGAGGACTACCACCTGTTGCAGGGCACGCGCGAAGAGCGCTACAACGGCCCTGTCAGGCGTCACCTGGCAGCCTCCGGCGTCCCCGTCGAAAACTCGAAGGGCGAGTGGGGCCGCGGCCAGCACGAAATGAACATCCGCTACACGGAGCTACTGACGATGGCCGACCGGCACAGCGTTATGAAGCTGGCGATGAAGGAGATCGCGGAGGCGACCGGCGTAAGCGTCACGTTCATGGCGAAGCCGCTCACCGACGAGGCCGGCTCCAGCTGCCACGTCCACGTCAGCCTCTGGCAGGATGGCGACTCCGCGTTCAGCAACGACGACGGCGCGGACACTGACGCCTTCCGCTGGTTCCTCGGCGGCTGGATGGCGCACGTCGGCGACGTAATGGCCTTCTACGCGCCGACGGTCAACTCGTACAAGCGCTACCAGCCGGGCTCGTGGGCGCCCGTCGGCATCGCCTGGAGCGAAGACAACCGCACCGCCGGCTTTCGCGTCATCGGCAGTGGCGCCTCGCGGCGGATCGAGTGCCGCCTCCCGGGCGCCGACTGCAATCCGTATCTCGTCTACGCTGCGGTCCTGGCGTCGGGCCTCGACGGCATCGCCAACAAGACCGAGCCGCCCGCGGAGTTCGTGGGCGACGTCTACCAGGCGCAGGACCTGCCGCGCGTGCCCTCAACCCTGCGGGAGGCTGCGACCGCCTTCGCCAAGAGCGACTTCGCCCGCGAAGCGTTTGGCGCGGAGGTTCACGAGCACTACTCGCACTTCTTCGACGTCGAAGCGACGCAGTACGACAACGCGGTCACTGACTGGGAGCGGTGGCGCTACTTCGAGAGGATCTAACGATGCGATTAGAGAATAAAGTAGCGCTGATCACAGGCGCGGGCAGCGGAATCGGGCGTGAGAGCGCGATCCTCTTCTCGCGCGAAGGTGCGGCCGTGGTCTGCGTCGACCTGAACGAGGACGCGGCGCGCGGCACCGAAGCCGAGATCAAGAGCACCGGCGGGCGCGCTATCGCTATCCGCGCCGACGTCGCGATCGGCGACGACTGCCGCGAGATGGTGGAGGCCGCGGAGCGAGAGTTCGGCAAGCTCAACGTGCTGTTCAACAACGCCGGAATCATGCACGCCGATGACGCCGACGCGATAACGACGACCGAGCATGTCTGGGATCTGACCATGGACATCAACGCCAAGGGCGTCTTCCTCGGCTGCAAGTACGGCATCCCGGCGCTGCAACGCGCGGGTGGCGGCTCCGTAATCAACACGGCGTCTCTCGTCGCGCTGATGGGCTCGGCGGCGGCTCAGGTGGCGTACACGGCGTCGAAGGGTGCGGTCCTGGCGATGACGCGCGAGCTGGCGATCGTCCACGCGCGGGAGAACATCCGCATCAACGCCCTCTGTCCGGGCCCCTTGAAGACGGCGCTCCTGATGAAGTTCCTGGACACGGAAGAGAAGCTGCAGCGGCGGCTCGTCCACATCCCGATCGGGCGCTTCGGGGAGGCGAAAGAGATCGCCCAGGCGGCGCTCTGGCTGGCCTCGGACGAATCATCGTTCATGACCGGCGCGGACTTCGTAATCGACGGCGGCATCACGGCCGCCTACGTAACACCCGAATGACCGACATCCTCGGTCCGCTGATCGACGGCGCGCGGCCCGACGCTTCCTCCGACGGCGTCACCAGCGTGCGCAACCCGGCGACGGGCGAAGAGATCGCCCGCGTCGGCCGCTCGTCGGCAGACGACGCCGATCGCGCGGTCGAGGCGGCCCACCGCACTTATCAGTCGGGCGAGTGGCGCCGCGCCCCCGTTCGCGAGCGTCGCGACGTGCTGCGCCGCATCGCCGATCTGGTGCGCCGTGACCTCGAAGAGCTGGCGACGCTCGAATCGCAGAACGCCGGCAAGCCGATCACGGCTGCGCGCGGCGAGATCGGCGTGGTGGCGGGGGCGTTCGACTACTACGCCGGCGCCGTGGACAAGTTCCACGGCCAGACGATCCCCTCGCAGGCCAACGGCACGCTGCTCACTTTCCGCGAGCCGATCGGCGTCTGCGCGGCGATCACGCCCTGGAACTTCCCGCTGGCCATCCTCAGCTGGAAGGTCTCGCCGGCGCTGGCGATGGGCAACAGCGTCGTCGTCAAGCCGGCGGAGCTGACGCCGCTGACAGCTCTTGCGCTGGGCGAACTGGCGCTGGAGGCCGGCCTGCCGTCCGGCGTCCTGAACATCGTGCCGGGCAGAGGCTCCGAGGTCGGCGAGGCGCTGATCAACAACCCGCTCGTGCGCAAGATCTCGTTCACGGGATCGACCGAGGTAGGCGAGCACATCATGAAGAGCGGCGCGGCCGGAATCAAGCGTGTGTCGTTGGAGCTCGGAGGCAAGTCGGCGAGCGTCGTCTTCGCAGACACGAGCCTCGAGTCGTGTGTCGAGTCGTCGATCTTCGCGGCCTACGACAACGCCGGGCAGGACTGCTGCTCCCGCAGCCGCATCTTCGTCGAGCGGCCGGTCT
>JADFKG010000158.1 GCA_022565075.1 Chloroflexota bacterium
GGATGAAGCCGTACGGGTTGTCCGCCGACTCCGCGAGCGCGCCGTCGAGCCAAAGCTCGAACGTGTCGTTTGTCCAGACTTCGATCACGCTGCGCTCGGCGGCGGTCGATGCCGGGATGTCAAAGAGCGCCGCGGATTCGTCACCGGCCAGCGTGTAGCGCGACGCGACGCGCCAGACGCGCGACGGATCGTCGGCCAGCCACCAGGCGAAGAGCCCCTGAACGTCGGGTGCCGAGACGCGTACGCGCTCTTCGACGGCGTCCCACGTCACCTTGTACGCGGCGTCGCCGAGCACCGAGCAGTCGATCTCGTTGTCGAAGTCCAGCTGGTCGAGCGCGTTGGCGTCGTAGACCTCGCGCAGCGCCTGCTCAGACCGGCGCGCGGATTCGGCTGCCTCGGGCGACCCATCCGCCGGATCGACGACCGACGTCAGGCCGGACATCGTGTACGAGGCGGTCTTCTCGATGATCGTGCGGGCGTAGTTGAACGTGAGCCGGCGATCGCGTCGCCGCTGGGACTCTGTCCACTGGTGCCCCTCGTAGAACTCCAGGTTGCCGCGATAGGCGCGCATCCGCTCGCTGTCCAGCGTGGTCAACCGCTGCGGCAGCGGCACATCCGCTCGCGCTGGCGTCGTTGCTATTACCACTTCCTCCTCCTCCCATTGCGCCCGGCCTCCCCGGGCCACTCCGCTCCTTCTGCGGACTCGTTCTGGCGCCGGTCAGGGCGCGAAGCGGAAGAGCACCCAGAGCGCGGTGCTCGTGAGCGCCAGGTATCCGGCGGTGTTGAGCGTTGCCGTGAGCATGCTACGCACAGTGCGCCTCCCTTCTCGCTTGGCCGTTGGCTGGGGCCGCATCTTGCTGGCGGATCGGTGTTGGCTGCCGCGGCTTGTTGCCGAGGACGCGGAAGACGGTGCGCCGCGAAACGCTGAAGCGCGTGGCCAACTCGGCCACCGGCACGCCGTTCGCCCGCTGGCTGACGATCTGCTGGTCGCGCGTCTTGTTGAGGAGCGCGCGCAGGCCCCCCGGCTCCTCGTAGCGGCAGCGAGGCAGCGGGCAGGTCAGGCAGCTCGGGCTCACGTCGCAGCCGCTGTCCCGGTATCGTGTGAACTCCGGCAGAGCGTCAGAGCGTACTCGTGGTTTGTCGGCGTCTCGCATCGGCAGCCTGAGCTGCCCCAACTGTGCTTTCGGCATCACTGCTGTGCTCATCGCATTTCCTCCTTACGTGCTCTTACCTGGTGAGAACCGGGACGCGACCCCGGGCGACGCGCGGCTGCGGTATCCCGTCGCGTCCGGCTTCTACGGCGAGCGCGAGGCTCGCGAGATAGTCGTCGTGTCCGTCGGCGGCGTCGACGTGGAACGTCATCCGCCCGCCCGGGCGATAGCCGGCGCGCGCCAGGTCGATTTCGCGGAAGAAGGTGGCGTACTCCGGTGAACCGTCGGCGGCGTAGCACTTGAGGCGACCGCCGTTCACCGCTGCCAGCAGGCCGAAGCCCAGGCGGGATTTCGCCTCCGCCGAGAAACGCAGCGGCTGCACGACGTCCTCGCCCAGACGGCGCGCCAACACCGTCGCGATCGTCTCGCCGATCCCCGTCGCGTCGACGGCCACTCGGCTCACGCGCCAGACTTCGCCAAGGAGATCCGAGAGGCGGGCGAGCAATACATCATGCGCGGCACCGGCCTCCTCCACGTGCTCGACAATTTCGAGTCGAGGCTCCTGGACGGTCGCGCTGTCGGTTGGCGGGACGAGGCGGGCTATGGTGAGCACGGTGCGGTCGTTGTCGCGGCCCGAGCCGAAGTCCTGACCGCCGATGTCGAGCCCGGCGACGTACGTCTCGCCTTCGCGCGGTGCGTGTTGGCGGGCGTGGCGGCCCTGCAGCTGCGCGCGCTGAGTCGCCGAGAAGAGGCGGCCACTGCCGGGCACCGGTCGCAGGGCGTACTGTGTGCGGAAGAGCGGGTGGTCCTCGCCCAGCCGTTCGCGTTCTGCCTCGACGAAGCGTCCGTAGGCAGGGTTGTATCGGGCGACGGTCGTCCAGTCGGCCGTGAAGTGGCGGCGGATGCCGTCGCGCTTTTCGAGGCCTATGTGCTGATGCGCGGCGCGTTCCAGCAGTGTCGATTCGTCCCATGGGGTGCCGTAGTAGACGATGGTGGCACCGGTGGGCGCGGCCATCGGCCGGAAGTCGCGGTCGAACTTATCGGTGTCGATGCCCTGCGCCTCGTCCACCTCCAGCATCAGGCCTGCCGTGTGGCCGACGACGTTGGCGCCCGGCTCGGCGGAGAGGAAGACGATGCGCGCGCGGCCCAGGCGGACGGCGCGGCCTCCCTCGCGTGAGGAGATCTCGTCGAGTCCTGCCTGGCCGATGCGCGACCAGAGGCGGCGCAGGCTCAGCTGGCACTGCGGCGCGAACGTGGGCGCGCACTTGATGCCGTCGACGCTGCGACGGGCGTGCTTCAGGAGCAGAAAAAGCTCGATCTGCGCCGAGAGCTCGTTCTTGCCGGCCTGGCGGGCCATGACCACGCTGAAGGTGAGGCCGCGACCGTTGAGCACCGAGTCGGTGATCGCGCGTGCCGCCTCGGCCTGGTAGGGGCGCAGAGTGGGCAGCGGGGCCGTTACCACGCCAGCACCTTCACGAGCAGTTGTGTGATGACGGCGGCCGCCACCAGGAAGATGAGGCCGTTCACCCGGTTCTTGATGTCGGCCATGTCGCGTTCCAGGTTGCGCAGGCGCTCTCCGGTCGCCGCCCGGAAGGCGGCCGTCGAGACGCGGCCGGCAACGTCCACCTGTGCTACAGAGCCGTTAGGGTCCCCGTCATCCTGGGGAGTGCGGAAGCGCTGGAGGGCTCGTTCGAGTGGTCGGCTCATTGCGAACATCTGTGCGGAGCAGGATAGAACGGACGTTCTGACATGTCAATACGCTTATGGTTAAGAACAGGACGTTTGTTCGAAAAACGTTGCCGCAGCTCGGTGCCTGGAGCGCGAAACCTGCGCGGGCAGGGCGTTTCTCCTGTCATTTGCCCCCTCCGTCCGCGGGCAGGATCTGGTCGCCGATGCTGTTGAGGACGGACGCCATCCGGTCGGCCAGGTCCTTGCGCGCCTTCGGCGAGAGACGGTACTGCGTGGCGACTGCGCGTACGAGCAGGGCGATGCCATCGCGCAGGAGGTCGAAGTCCTCGGGCCGCTGCTCCAGCGCCGAGCGCAGCCGCACCCGCAAGAGGGCGATCTCTTCGTCCAGGCCGTCGACGCGCCGGGCGTCGGCCAGCTGCAGGCGTTCGGCGTCCGTCAGGGCGGCGGCGTAGAAGTCGCGGACGCGGGCGGCGCTCCTTCGCGTCGCCACTAGCGCCTTTCCCGGCGCTGGTGGTGCGTCGCCGTCTTCGCGGCCAGCAGGTCGAGCATCTCCTCCAGCGCCTGTGGCGGCAGGCGGTTGGCGGCCTCGGCGACGGCGACGAGAAGGCAGAGAGCCGCGGTCTCCCACTGTCGTTCATCGATCGCGCGGTGGAGGACTCCCGCTCCGCTCACGTCAACCCTCCTCCGCGACGCGACGCAGGATCAGCGCGCAGATACCGCCGCTGCCGACGCACGCCAGCAGGCGCGTGGCTGTCCACTGCGGGGACGAGAGGAGGGCTGAGTTGTCGCCGGCCGCGAAGGCTGCGAGCAGTACCAGTGCCCCGGTGAGCGCGCCCAGGCCGACGACGGCGAGTACGAAGACCGCCGCACGACGCCCCTCCGGCTCAGGGCCGGAGCCGGCGAGGCGCGTGATGAAATACGCCGCGTTGACTGCGGCGAAAACGGCTGTTCCCGCGTCCAGCGCCGCCGCGGCGGCGCGCCAGGAAATCGTCACGACCTTCCTCCCATCCGCCGCATCCTCCCCCTCGTGATATCCCCTGCTGTGGACGCGGGCAGGAAGCCATAATAGAACAAACGTTCTATAGCGTCAACAAGGTAATGTCAGGCGGGGGCGCGCCGGCGCGGGGGTCACCCGGCGCATGGACTCACCAAGCGTAGGGACATGGCTTCAGCCTTGTCCAAATGAACGCTGCGGTGTGAGCGTTGCCAGTGCTAACTACTGCAGAGGCAGCTTGGTGCGCGGCGTCCGGGCGTGTTCTTGGGCAGACCTGAAGGTCTGTCCCGACTTGGGTGGGCGGCGGGCGGCGCCCTACCCTTCGGGGCCGAGCTGTCGGCCGCCGAGGACGTGCATGTGCAGGTGGTGCACCGTCATCCCGGCGTCATCTCCGACGTTGAAGGCGATGCGGAAGCCGCTCTCGGCGATGCCTTCGTCTTTCGCCACGCTGGATGCCGCCGTGAACA
>JADFKG010000020.1 GCA_022565075.1 Chloroflexota bacterium
CGCCGCCTCTGCCGCGCCCAGCGCCCGCTCTGCACCGAGTGCCCGCTTCTGGAGGGCTGTCCGGCGGGTCAGGGGTTCGTGGGGGCGCAATGATCGTCCTGTGGGCGGTTCTCGCGGCCCTTCTCTTTCTGCTGGGCGCCGTGTTCGCGCTGAACGCAGCCGGCTCGGCTATCAGGCGACGTCACGCCTTATCTCCGCGCGGGCTGCCCTTTGTAGCGGCGGCTGCGGTCTCGGGCCTGGCTTTTTCGGGCGGCGTGTTGGTGGTGGTCTTCGGTATCGTCTGACCCGGTCAGTCTTTGAGACGATCAGGTGCGACCATCTGGAAGGTGTGCCCCGCCTCGCCAGATGCGGGCCGGCGTAGCGTCAGGCTAGAACGCGCTAGGACTTTGGAGTGGTCTTGACCGCGAACGTCTGAGCCACGATTTTTCCGTCGCGGATCAAAAACGTGTCGGTCCCCAGCTCGTAAGTGTTGTCCGCAGTTTCCGCTGACCACCTGATGTAGGCGATCTCGCCATCAACAACCTGCTGATCCATGCTGAAGGTCATGCCCGGCTTGGCGAACTCGGCAAAGAGCGTGGAGAAGAATGCCGACATCTCCTCTCGGCTGCGGTGGACGCCAGCTGGCTCAATGATGATCGATCCACTCGTGTAGTCCTCCAGGATACCGTCCAGGTCTCCCGTCCCGAAGGCCTGGAGGTGATGGTCCAGGACTTGCTGTGTCGACGCTGCCATTGGGCTGCTCCCTCTAGTTTTGACGTGCCTTGATGATTAGCAGAATCCTACCAGACCAAGTGACTATATGGCGCTCTTGCGCTGTGCGATTACGCCTCTCCTCTTCGTCGGTACATCCGTGGACTTGGCCCAAGACTTTTCCCAGCTCCGCTTGACACCCGCGCCGTCCCGCCCGTAACATCGCTCCATCATGTTCCTCGCGCCTGAGAGCCGCGCTCGACGACCGCGACCCGTTAGTGGGGCGGTCTCGCACGTCTTTCGATAGCGAGAACAGACGCTAGCTGCAAGGCAGTTCGTAAAGCCCCACCGCTGATCAGTGGTGGGGGTTTTTCATTTCTGGAGAAGCAACAATGGTCAAAGTCGGAATCATCAACGTGACGGGGTACGCAGGCGCCGAACTCGCGCGCCTGCTGTACAACCATCCCGAGGCGGACGTCGTCTCCGTCACGGGCCGCAGCGAGGCCGGCAAGAAGCTCGCCGACGTCTTCCCGCACCTCGCCTCCTACGACCTGACGATCGAGCCTGAGCTGAGCGGGAGCGTCGACTTCGCGTTCTCCGCGCTGCCGCACGCCGCCAGCGCCGAGGCCTGCGCGCCGCTCGTCCGCGCCGGCTTGCCGGTCGTCGACCTCAGCGCCGACTTTCGGCTCCACGACGCGGCGGTCTACAGCGAATGGTACGGCGGCGAGCACCCGGCGCAGGACCTGCTCCCGGACGCCGTCTACGGCCTGCCGGAGCTTCACCGCGAGGCGATCAAGGGCGCGAAGGCCGACGGCTCCATAGGACTCGTCGCCAACCCCGGCTGCTACCCTGAGAGCGCGATCCTGGCGCTCGCGCCCGCCGTCAAGGCCGGGATCATCGGCCCGGAGATCATCGTCGACTCCAAGTCGGGCGTTTCCGGCGCCGGGCGCGGCCTGCAGCAGAACTTGCTCCTGGCCGAGGCCGGCGAGAGCGTATCAGCGTACGGCCTCGACGGTCACCGCCACTGGCCGGAGATCCACCAGGAACTGGCGGCGATCTGGCCTGAGGGGTCGGCGCCGAAGATCACGTTCACGCCGCACCTGATCCCGATGACGCGCGGCATCCTGACGACCGCCTACGCGCCGCTCATGCCCGGCGCGGTTCCGGACGGCGACGCCGGCAAGTCGGCCGTGCGCGAGGTATACGAGCAGTTCTACGCCGACGAGCCGTTTGTGCGCGTCGCCGCCTCGCCGCCGGCTACCAAGCAGACGCGAGGCAACAACATGTGCCTCGTCTACCCGACGGTGGACGTGCGAACCGGCCGTCTCGTCGTCGTGAGTGTCCTCGACAACCTGGTCAAGGGTGCGGCGGGACAGGCGATCCAGAACATGAACCTGATGCTGGGCATGCCCGAGACGACAGCGCTCGACATGCCCGCTGTTTACCCGTAGGGGTGTACCCGTAACGGGGTCCGATATGGAGGAAGAGATGGTTACAGCAGACACAAAGGAAACAAAGATCGAGATCGTGCAGGGCGGCGGCATCACGTCGCCGCAAGGCTTCACGGCTGGCGGCGTCCACGTCGGCATGCGCCACGACTGGACGAAGCTGGACTTCGGCCTCGTCTACTCAGAGACGCCGTGCACGACGGCCGCCGTCTACACGAGCAACACGCTGAAGGCGGCGCCGCTGCTCCTCACGCGGGAGCACTTGACGGACGGTAAGGCGCAGGCGATTGTCGCCAACTCTGGCTGCGCCAACGCCGCCACCGGGAAGCCGGGTGCCGAGAATGCGGTCACGATGGCGAAGCTTGCCGCCGACAAGCTCGGGGTCGAGCCGGCGGACGTCGTCGTCGCCTCTACCGGCGTCATCGGCACGCAGCTGCCGATGGACCGCGTCGCGAAGGGCGTGGCGGAGACGAAGCTGACCGGTGACGGTGGCGACGACTTTGCGGTGTCGATCATGACGACCGATACGGTGAAGAAGCAGATCGCCGTCAGCTTCGGCGGCTGGACGATCGGCGCTGCCTGCAAAGGCGTTGGCATGATCCACCCGAACATGGCGACGATGCTCTGTTTCATGACCACCGACGCTCCCGTTGAGGAAGCGTTCCTCTCGTCGGCGCTGAAGGAGGCGGTGGACGTCTCGTTCAACATGGTCGACATCGACAACGACACGAGCACCAACGACATGGCGATCGTCCTCGCCAACGGCCTCGCCGGCGGCGACACGATCACCGCTGGGCAGCCGCAGGCGGAGGCGTTCCAGAAGGCCCTCACGCTCGTCTGCACGAGCATGGCGCGGATGATGGTGAGCGACGCCGAGGGTGGCACGAAGCTGATCGAGACCAAGGTCGAGGGCGCGGCGAGCCCGGCCGACGCCCGCAAGGCGGCCCGCGAAGTCGTGACGTCGATCGGCGTCAAGACCGCGATCTACGGCGAGGACGCCAACTGGGGCCGCATCCTGGCGGCGATCGGCAACAGCGGCGCTGCCTGGTCCGAGCCAAAGACCGCGCTCTACCTGCGCCACCCGGACGGCGGCGAGATCTGCCTCTACCGTGACGGTGCTCCCCAGGAATACGACGAGGCCGCGGCCAAGGCCTGCCTCGCGCCGGCCGAGGTGCTGGTGCGCATCGATCTCGGCCAGGGCACGGGCGAGGCGACGGCCTGGGGCTCCGACCTCACCGAGGAGTTCGTGCGGCTGAACAGCATGTACACCACGTAGCGATCATGACGGACATTATCGTCGCCAAGATCGGCGGCTCGACGCTCGGGGACCACGACACGACGCTCGCCGACGTGGCGGAGCTGGCACGCCGTGGCGCGCGGCCCGTGATCGTCCACGGCGGCGGCGCGCTGATCAGCGAATGGCTGGAGCGCCTCGGCGTGCCGACGAAGTTCGAGAAGGGGCTGCGCGTCACCGACGCCGCCTCGCTCGACGTCGTCGTTGGCGTGCTCTGCGGGCTCGTGAACAAGCGGCTCGTCGCGGAGCTAGAGGGCCACGGCGCCTCCGCGATCGGGCTTTCCGGTGCTGACGGCGGCCTTTTGCAGGCGTCCGTGCGCGATCCGGCGCTTGGCTTCGTCGGCGAGATAAGGACGGTCGATCCGACGCCCGTCCTGCGGATCATCGAGGCCGGCGCTGTGCCGGTGATCGCGCCCGTCGGCATCGAGTACAAGGACGGTCGCGCGACGGGCCAGCTGCTCAACATCAACGCCGATACGGCCGCCGGTGCGATTGCTGCGGCCGTCGGTGCGAGTGCGCTGGCGTTCCTCACGGACGTCCCCGGCGTCAAGTCCGGCGAGCGCGTCCTGGAGTCGCTCTCGGCGGCGGAGGCGCACGAACTCACCGGCACGGGCGTCATCGAAGGCGGTATGATTCCCAAGGTCGAAGCCTGCCTGCAGGCCGCGGCCGCCGGCAGCCGCGCCGTCATCGTCGACGGCCGTCAAGAGCACGCGCTCATCGGCGTCGCCGAGGGCGCGCAGGCCGGGACAAGGGTGGGCCAGGAGTGAACATGCAGACCGAAAACTGGATCGAGATCGAGCACAAATACTACCTGCAAACGGCGAAACGGTTTCCGGTCGTGCTCGAACGCGGCGAAGGCACCATCGTCTGGGACAGCGACGGCAAGCAGTACCTCGACTTCGTCGGCGGCATCGCCGTCACCAGCCTCGGCCACGCCAACCCCATCATCGTTGAGGCGCTGACGAGGCAGGCGCAGAAGCTCATCACGGTCTCCAACCTGTACTACACCGTGCCTCAGCTCAAGCTGGCGAAACTGCTCTGCGAGAGCAGCGGTATGGACAAGGCGTTCTTCTGCAACAGCGGCGCCGAGGCCGTCGAGGGGCTGATCAAGCTCGCCCGCAAGTGGGGCAAGGTGAAGCGCGACGGCGCCTACGAGATCATCGTCGCCGACGACGCGTTCCATGGCCGCACGCTGGCAACGGTCGCCGCCTCGGCCAACGAGCTCTATCGCGCGCCGTTCACGCCGCTGCCCGAGGGCTTCGTCCGTGTCCCCTACAACGACGTCGAAGCGATCAAGGCCGCGACGACCGGCAAGACCGTCGCTGTGCTCCTCGAGCCGTTGCAGGGTGAGGGCGGCGTCAACGTCCCGGACGACGACTACCTGCCCGCGGTCCGTAGCTGGTGCGACGAGGCGGGCATCCTGCTCCTCCTCGACGAGGTGCAGACCGGCGCCGGCCGCACGGGCAAGATGTTCTGCTTTCAGCACTACGGCATCGAGCCCGACGCGCTGGCAGTGGCCAAGGCGCTCGCCGGCGGTGTTGCGATCGGCGCATTCCTGACGAAGGACAGCGCCGCTCTCCTGGGCCCCGGCGAGCACGGAACGACGTTCGGCGGCAACGCCCTGGCCTGCGAGGTCGGGTACTCCGTGCTCAAGTACATGATCGACAACGACTTGCCGGCGCAGGTGACGAAGCGCGGCGAACACCTGGAGCGCCGCCTCATCTCGCTCGCCAACCGACAGCCGATGGTCACCGAGGTGCGCGGCAAGGGCCTGATCTGGGCGATCGAGCTGGACCGCCCGGCCTCGGAGGCCGCCGTCAACCGCTGCCTTGAGGAAGGGCTCCTCATCAACGGCGTCAAGCCGACGGCGTTGCGCTTCGTGCCGCCCTTCACCGTGAGCGAAGAAGAGCTGGACCGCGCCGTCGACATCGTCGAGCGCGTGCTGCGCGAGATATCCGAGGAGAAGTAATGGCTGAGAAGATCATTCTGGCGTACTCCGGCGGGCTGGATACGGCCGTCGCTATACGCTGGCTCAAGGAAGAGAAGGGGTACGACGTCGTCGCGTTGACCGTCGATGTGGGCATGGACCGCCAGCGCGAAGAGCTGCAGTCGCGGGCGATGGCCGCCGGCGCTGCCAGCTTCGAGTGGAGCGACGTGCAGGACGAGTTCGTGCGGCACTTCGTCTTTCCGGCGGTGATGGCCGGCGCGCAGTACCAGGGCGTCTACCCGCTGGCCACCGCCCTCTCCCGGCCGCTGATCGCGCGCGAGATGGTCGCGGCCGCCCGCCGCGAGGGCGCCACCGCCGTCGCGCACGGCTGCACCGCCAAGGGCAACGACCAGGTGCGCCTCGACGTCTCCGTGCAGGCGCTGGCGCCCGACCTGGCGATCGTCGCGCCGCTGCGTGAGTGGGCGATGGACCGCGAGTCCGAGATCGACTACGCGCACGAGCACAACATCCCGATCAGCGTCACCAAGAAGAGCCCTTACAGCATCGACGAGAACCTCTACGGCCGCAGCATCGAGACCGGCCCGCTCGAGGACCCGTGGACGGAGCCCCCGGACGACGTCTGGCTCTGGACGAAGTCTCCCGCCGACGCTCCGGACGAAGCGACTTATCTGGAGATTGGCTTCGAGCGGGGCGTGCCGACGACTCTCGATGGCAAGGCGACCGATCCCGTGGATCTGATCAACTCTCTGAACAAGATCGCCGGCGAGCACGGCGTCGGGCGCATCGATACGATCGAGGACCGCCTCGTCGGCATCAAGTCGCGTGAGGTCTACGAAGCGCCGGCCGGCGTCACGCTACTGGCCGCCCACGGAGCCGTAGAGTCGCTCGTCCTCTCCAAAGAGCAGCGCCGCTTCAAGGCGCAGGTCGCTCAGGAGTATGCGGACCTCGTCTATAACGGGCTCTGGTACAGCACGCACCATCAGGACCTGCAGGCCTACATCCAGAGTACGCAGCGCTACGTCACCGGTACGGCGCGTCTCAAGCTGCACAAGGGCACTGTCACCGTCGTCGGCCGCAAGTCGCCGCGGAGCCTGTACGACTTTGCGCTGGCCACGTACGATAAAGGCGACGAGTTCGACCGCACGGCCGCCGTCGGCTTCATCAACATCTGGGGCCTGCCGGTGAAGGTGCAGTCGCAGGTGCAGCCGATGGAGGAGTTCAAGGAATGAGCGGCGAAGTCCTGCACATACACGTTGCTCCCACCGCCGAAGCGTCTCCCAAGCCCGTGAGTTCGGTCCGCGCGGAGGCCGGGCGCGGCCTCGAAGGCGATCGCTACTACGCTCGCAGCGGCACGTACTCCGAGACGGGCGGCCCCGGACGCGAGGTCACCCTCATCGCCAGCGAGGCGATCGAAGCTCTGGAGGCCGAGTTCGGCGTGAAGCTGGCACCGGGGCAGTCGCGACGCAACATCACAACGCTCGGCATCGACCTGAACGACTTCGTGGACAAGGAGCTTCGGGTGGGCGAGGCCGTGCTCCGCGGGGTGAGGCTGTGCGAGCCGTGTGATCACCTCGAGGGTCTCGTCGGGCAGGCGGACACGATGCGCGGTCTCGTGCACCGGGGCGGCCTGCGCTGCGACATCGTCTCCGGCGGTATCATTCGCGTCGGCGACGAAATCACGCCTGCCTGATCTCGCGGCGCGCCCGTTGGAGCGTACCGGGAGCACGCGCTACATTACGAACGTGAGCACGTCCATCACGACCGTCCTCTTCGACCTCGGCAACACGCTCTGGCATATGCCGAACAAGCCGCCGCCGCGCGCCATCCGCAGCGAAACGATGCGCCGCGTCGGCGGTCTGATCACCGGCTGGGGATTCGAGATGAGCGACGACCGTCCCTTCATCGGGCGCGATATCCGTCTGGCCGTCGAGGAGGAGACTCATCGCTCCTTCCACGGCGACTGCGTCGACCCCGGTTATCCGGAGCTATGCCGCCGCATCGCGAAGACCCATGGCATGGAGCTGTCGCCAGAGCAAGGTGGCGAGCTCTGGGAGGCCTGGAACCTGGGCGGCCAGTTCATGAACCGCGTGGCCTACCCGGACGTCGTCCCGACGCTATCCGCGCTGCGGGACCGCGGATTCCGCCTCGCCAGCGTCACCAACCGCGGCTACAGCGGCCCCGACTTCTGGGAAGAAGTGCGACAGCTCGGCCTCGATGAACTCTTCGAGGCGGTCGTCGTATCCTGCGACGTCGGCTACATGAAGCCGCACCGGCGAATCTACGAGGTCACATTCGAACGCCTTGGCGTAGAGCCTGCGGAGTGCTTGATGGTCGGCGACGACTTGCGCGCGGACGTCGAAGGGCCGCAGACGCTCGGCATGATGGCTGTCTGGCGCCGTCCGTCCGCCGATAAGCCGGTGAGAGCGGCGGACGAACGCGTGACTGATGGTTCGGTCAAGCCCGACTACGCCGTCGACCAGATCGCCGAACTGCTCGACCTGCCGCCGCTGCAGCCCCGCCTCTAGACGTGCCCGAGGACCTTGTGCGGCACGTACGCCTGCTCGAGCGACCTCACCTCTTCGTCTGACAGGCTGACCTCGGAGGCTGCGATCGCCTCTTCGAGCTGGTACATCTTGCTCGCGCCGACGATCGGCGCCGTGATGCCGGGCTTGTGCAGCATCCAGGCCAGCGCCACCTGTGCCGGCTTCAGACCGCGGCCGTCGGCCAGCGTCTGCACCTCTTTCAGGACTGCGAAGTCGGCCTCCGAGTAGTACATGTGGTGCGCCATGTCGTCTGTCTTTGCGCGCGCTGTCTCGCCTGACTTGTCCTGCGTGCGGTTGCCGGCCAGGAAGCCGCGCGCCATCGGGCTCCAGGGGATAATGCCGACGCCCTGATCCAGGCAGAGCGGGATCATCTCGCGCTCCTCCTCGCGGTAGATCAGGTTGTAGTGGTTCTGCATCGTGGCGAAGCGCGTCCAGCCGCGCAGGTCCGCGGTGTAGAGCGCCTTCGCCAGCTGCCAGGCGTACATACTCGACGCGCCTATGTAGCGCACCTTGCCCATGCGCACGAGGTCGTTGAGCGCCTCCAGCGTCTCTTCGATCGGCGTCGTCGGGTCCCAGCGGTGGATCTGGTAGAGGTCCACGTAGTCCGTCTGCAGCCGTCGCAGCGAACCGTCGATCGAATCGAAGATGTGCTTGCGGGAGAGCCCGCGCTGGTTGGGGCCGCCGCCCATCGGGCTGAACACCTTCGTCGCGATCACCACGTCGTCGCGCTTCGCGTACTCCTTGAGCGCGCGCCCGGTGATCTCTTCGCTGACGCCCAGCGAGTAGACGTCGGCTGTGTCGAAGAAGTTGATCCCGGCCTCCAGCGCCTTCTTGTAAAACGGCTTCGACTCCTCCTCCTCCAGGATCCAGTCGCGCCACTTCGACGAGCCGTAAGTCATCGTGCCGAGGCAGAGGCGCGAGACGCGAAGGCCGGTCGTGCCGAGCTGGATGTACTGCATGGGGCGCTCCTGACTAGTGTGCGATCCCTGCCATGTTAGCCTTGCGGAATTCGAAGTCAATCAGTTCGAATGCTGCCTTCTCAAGATCCTCCAACAACTCACCCGTAATACGAGAAGCATCATCCCTATGCATCAGCCGGTTGCGGGCGTTGCTTGCCCTTCTGAAAAGGTCGATCAGCCGGTCAACGCGGGTTTGCGATACGACTCCTGCTATTCCTCGGGCCATGTCACGTACATAATCACTGATCCGGGACATGTCAGCTCCACTCACGGGCCTTCCGAAGCTGGCAAGAGATAAGACACCTAGCCACATGTGAATGAACCTGTCAGCCCTAACCTGCGATGCCCTCGCGAGAGCGAGCCACTGAAGCGATCGAATGACGTGGGAGGGCAGCCCACCGATTCGCAATCTCGCCAGCGAAAGGCCAACTGTGTTGATACGTTCCGGCGTCGCTGGCCGAGCTGCCTCAGCCTGGACCTCTGCGAGACTCATTCCTATCTTGTTCGGCCCCCGCGTGAGAAATCCTTCCCAGATGATGTCAGATGGCAGCAACAGAGGAATCTCACGCCGGGCTATCGCAAGAAGCGCTCGAACCGCGGGTCGGCCGACGTCTCTGGCGGGGTTCACAGAATCCTTCCCCGTGGTGACGGCGATCAGGGCGCAGTGCCTCGGCACCCGCTTCCATCGCATCCTCCCCGTGGGCGATCGTCCGGCAAGCGGCACACGAAGATCCTTGGGCGTGTGCAAGTCGATTGACCAGTCGATTCCAATGAGTCGTCCTTCCTCAGTCCACGCATTGGCGACGGCCCCGACACATAAACCCCAGTACAGCGGGCGTCCCTCCAATTCCTTGAAGTGCGGCTCAAGATCGTTGTCGAGAATGTCATACTCCAGTGGCATCCCCTGGAATGAAGTCGTGACTGTGTGAGGCTGCGTCATGCTCACCCTCCGCTTCGTTACCGTTCGGAGCCTGGCCTGTACGCCCGTATAATGAATGGCACGATGGAAGAGGGCAAGGGAGCGCAAAGCCCCACTGCGAAGGGTCTCGATCGCCGCGCGTTGGCCTACAGCGCGTCGGTCGGCTACGACCGGCGCCTGTACGCCTACGACATCGCCGGGTCGGTCGCTCACGCCCGCATGCTCGGCGCGCAGGGCATCATCCCGGCCGACGATGCGACGCAGATCGTGCGCGGCCTCGAGGAGATCCGTGAGGAGATCGCCGCCGGGAAGTTCGAGTGGCGCGACGATCTCGAAGACGTGCACCTGAACATCGAGGTCGCCCTGCGCGAGAGGATCGGCGACGCCGGCGCCCGCCTGCACACGGCCCGCTCCCGCAACGACCAGGTCGCGACCGACGTGCGCCTGTTCGTGATGGATTCGTGTGATCGTGCCGTAGACGGCGTGCGCGGCCTGCAACGGGCGCTCGTCGGCCTGGCCGAGGCCAACGCCGGCGCGGTGATGCCCGGCTACACGCACCTCCAGCGCGCCCAGCCCGTGCTCTTCGCCCACCACCTGCTCGCCTACTTCGAGATGCTGGACCGCGACGCCGCTCGCTTCGCCGCCGCTCGCGGTCACGCCGACGAACTGCCTCTCGGCTCAGGCGCTCTCGCCGGCGTGCCGTACCCCGTCGACCGCGAGGCCGTGGCCCGCGAGCTCGGTTTCAGCCGCGTTTCGCGCAACAGCATCGACGCCGTCAGCGACCGCGACTTCGCCGTCGACTTCCACGCGGCTTCCGCGACGACGATGATGCACGTCTCGCGCCTCAGCGAAGAGATCATCGTCTGGTCGAGCGACGAGTTCGGCTTCCTGCGCCTGCCGGACGACTTCGCGACGGGCTCCAGCATCATGCCGCAGAAGCGCAACCCGGACATCGCCGAGCTGGCGCGCGGCCGCACCGGTCGTGTCTACGGCAACCTGATGGCGCTGCTGACGATGCTCAAGGGCCTGCCGCTCGCCTACAACCGCGATCTGCAGGAAGACAAGCAGCCGCTTTTCGACACCGTCGACGTGCTGCTGCCGACACTCGAAGTGATGGCGGCGATGCTGCCGCGCCTCTCGCTGAACGCTGAGCGCGCCGCAAGCGCTGCCGACGGTGGCTACTTGCTCGCCACCGACGTTGCCGACTACCTCGTCGGCAAGGGCGTGCCTTTCCGCGACGCGCACCAGGCCGTCGCCGAGCTCGTCCGCTACGCGGTAGCCCAGGACAAACCGCTCGCTGAGCTAACCCTCGACGAGTACCGCCGCTTCTCGCCGCAGTTTCAGGAGGACGTGCTCAACCTCGACGCCCGCGCCTCGATCGACGCCCGCGACGTGCCCGGCGGCACGGCGTCCAGGCGCGTCGCGGAGGCGCTGGAGGAAGCGAAGAAGCGCCTCGATGGTGCGGCATGAGCGAGGTGAAGATCGCGCCGTCTATCGTCTCCGCCGACCTTTCGCGGTTGGCGGATGAAGTGCGCGCGTGCGAAGCCGCCGGCGCGCAGATGATCCACATCGACATCATGGACGGCCAGTTCGTCCCCGCTATCACCATCGGCGCGCCGATCGTCGAGGCGATCCGCCGCACGACCGATCTCACGCTCGACGTTCACCTGATGGTCGTCGAGCCCGAGAAGCAGGTGGAGCGCTTCATCGAGGCCGGCGGCGACATCATCAACGTCCACTGGGAGGCGGCCACGCACGTCCACCGCATCGTCCGCGAAGTGCAGCAGCGCGGCCGCCGCGCCGGCGTTTGCCTCAACCCCGGAACGTCTGAAGGCGTCCTCGACGCCCTGCTGCCGGACCTCGACCAGGTGATGGTGATGGCGGTGAACCCCGGCGCCTCCGGCCAGCCGTTCATCGCCTCCGTCCTGTCCAAAGTCGAGCGCCTGCGCAAGGCGATCGACGAGGGCGGCTACCGCGCGGAGATCGAGATCGACGGTGGCGTGACGTTGGACAACGCGCCTCGTTGCGTTGCCGCCGGCACCGACGTTCTTGTGGCCGCGAGCGCCGTCTTCAACGACCGCGCCTCGATCGGCGACAACATACGCTCGCTCCAGGAATCGGTCGCGGCGCTACAGGCGTAGCTTCGGATCGTCGGTGAAGGTGGGTCGCTAAACCCGGTTCTTCGTCGTCGTCCGGATGCAGCGAGTGCAGATCTTCAGGCGAATGGGCACACCGGCGATGATGAACGTCTTGTTCTGGATGTTCACCTTGAACTTGCGGTTCGTCTTCGGCGCCTTGCGTTCCCAGCGCCCGGAGTGTTGGTGGCGTATATTGCGGCCGAAACCTGTCTTTTTGCCGCAAACCTGACACTTGGCCATAAGATACAATCCCTTTACGAGGAAAACAGGCGCTGCTAGAATTGCGCCCGCCATATGGTAGCATTCGTCGTTTTTCCAATCAACAAGTACACACCGTGCACCAGCGGGCGAATCCGCTCAGCCTCACATGACTGATACCAATCTCGCATCCCTCTCCGGTTCCGGCGTCAGGGAGATGTTCCGCGCCGCCGCGCGCTGGCTTGAGCTGAACAAGGAGCAGGTCAACGCCATCAACGTCTTCCCCGTACCCGACGGCGATACCGGCACGAACATGCACCTGACGATGCGCAGCACGATGGAGGAGGCCGACCGCTGCCAGGAGTCGGAGGCGGGGGCCGTCCTCGGCGCGATGGCGCACGGAGCGCTGATGGGCGCCCGCGGCAACTCCGGCGTCATCCTCTCGCAGATCGTGCGTGGTCTGGCGCGGGCCGTCGAAGGCGTGGCCGAGCTCGACCCGAAAGCGCTCGCGGCCGGCTTCCAGCAAGGCTCGGACACAGCCTACAAGGCCGTCACCCAGCCCACGGAGGGGACGATCCTCACCGTGATCCGCGATGTGGCCTCCGCCGCGGGCGAGAACTCCAACGGCGATGTGACGGCTCTGATGGCCGCAGTCGTGGACGCCGCCCGCGATAGCGTGGCGCGCACGCCGGACCTGTTGCCGGTCCTCGCCGAGGCTGGTGTCGTCGACGCCGGCGGCCAGGGCCTCTTCGTGCTCCTCGAGGGGATGCTGCGGCACCTGCGCGGAGAGACGATTGAGGGCGAAGCGGCGGCGGCCGAGGGCAGCCCCGAGAAGGAGTTCCTCTCCGTCGTCGAACAACACCATCAAGCCGAAGAGTCACCGTACGGGTACTGCACCGAGGTGCTGATCGAGGGCCAGGCTCTGCCGGTCG
The DNA here is from genome assembly GCA_022565075.1 of Chloroflexota bacterium. Classification (GTDB taxonomy): domain Bacteria; phylum Chloroflexota; class Dehalococcoidia; order SM23-28-2; family RBG-16-64-32; genus CF-162. The sequence continues at coordinate 13,070 of JADFKG010000020.1, forward strand.
ACGATCTGCGCGAGCGCGTGCTCGCCATGGGTGACTCCGTGCTGGTCGTCGGCGACGAGAGCCTCGTTCGTATCCACGTCCACACGGACGACCCGGGCGCCCTGCTGGGCCTGGGCACGAACGCGGGCAGCCTCGTGCAGGTGAAGGTGGACAACATACGTCATCAGGCCGAGCGCTTCGTCGAACTGCACCAGGAGCGGGACGAGGCGGCCGCCAGGGTGTCGGTGCCTGAGTCCCAGATCTCGTTTGTCGCCGTCGCTTCCGGCGAAGGTCTCGCCGATCTCTTTCGCGACTTCGGCTGCTCGCAGGTCGTCTCCGGCGGGCCCACGATGAACCCGAGCACGCGCGACATCCTGACCGCGATTGAGTCCTGCCCGACGGACGAAGTCCTGATCCTCCCGAACGATAAGAACATCATCATGGCCGCCAACCAGGCTGCCGAGGCGACGCAAAAGCATGCTGTCGTCGTGCCTTCGCGTTCGGTGCCCCAGGGCATAATGGCGCTCCTGGCGGTGAACCCTGAGGAAGGCATCGACGAAAACGCTCGCGCCATGGAAGACGCTCTCACAGACGTCCTCACGATCGAAATCACCACTGCCGTTCGCTCCACCGAAATCGGCGGCGTGGCGGTGGAAGAAGGCCAGACGATCGCCGTCGTCGACGACGAACTCAAGGTGGCGTCCGACTCACCAGAAGATGCCCTTGACGCCGCTCTCGACGGACTGACAGGCGGATCGACGAGCCTGATCACGCTCTACTACGGCGCCGACACGACGGACGAAGAGGCGCAGGCGATGGCTGACCATCTGCGCGAGCGGTACGCCGGCCACGAGGTCGAAGTTGCCGCCGGCGGCCAGCCGCACTACCTCTACATCGTCTCCCTGGAGTAGCTGACAGGGCTTGCCCAACACTTTCTCTGCGCTGCTATAATGTCCCGTCAGGAGGAACTTCACTTGACAGTTCGAATCGTCACCGATAGCACCGCTGACATGCCCGCCGAGATGGCGCAAGAACTCGGAATTCCAGTGGTTCCCCTGAGCGTCGTCTTCGGCGAGGAGTCGCTCAAAGAAGGAATCGAGATCAGCCACGACGTCTTCTACGAGAGGCTGGCCCGCGCCAAGGACCTGCCGACGACGTCCTCGCCATCGGTCGGCGACTTCCTGGACACCTACCGCGATGTCCTGAAGGAGACCGACGAGATCGTCTCCGTCCACGTCTCGTCCAAGCTCTCCGCCACCTACAGCAACGCCACGCAGGCGGCCGCGATCCTGGCCGACGAGGGCGCACGAATAGAAGTTGTCGACTCGCGGACTGTCTCGATGGGCATGATGTTCATGTGCCAGGCCGCCGTGAAGGCCGCTGCCGAGGGCGCGAGCGTCGAAGATATCCGCGAAATCATCGACGCCATGAGCCCGCGCATCTCCGTGTACGTTGTCCTCGACACGCTGGAGTACGTGCGCCGTGGCGGCCGCATCGGCCGGGCGCGAGCTTTCCTCGGCACCATGCTTCGCGTCAAGCCGATCCTTTCGTTCGACGGCGGTGAGGTGCATCCCGAAGAGCGCGTGCGCACGCGCCCCCTCGCCCTCGACCGCCTCTTCCAGATGGTGACTTCGAATCCTAACATCACGGAGGCCGCCGTAGCCTATTCGATCAACGCCGAGGAGGCGGAGACGCTGCGGCAGCGCCTCTCAGAAGCGCTGGACGGGATGGACGTGCAGATGACGCGGATTGGAGCGGTCGCCGGCGTTCACGGAGGGCCCGGCGTCCTCGGGGTCGGCTTCCTGCGGGGGGAGTAACGAAAGTTGGCGGGGTCCTACGATGGGCTTCGTAGAGTACTGGCGCTGGAGCGCGATAGGAAGTTCAGCGACGGCGCAGTAGTCGGTGGCCTGGACGAATACCTCCTCCGGTTTACCGGTGAGGCGAAGATCAACACCTCGCACCCGATATCTCGCATCCTGCAGCAGCTTCCACCCGGCGGCTACCGCGCCCTCCACCCGATCCAGCGACAGCGCGTCGTCGACGAACTGCTGCGCTTGGCTGACAATGGCGCACAACGCGAAGCCGCCAGGCGGCCGCCCGTAGAGCCGGCGCCTCCGCCCGTACCGAAGCCTGCCGCGCGCAAGCCCGCCTCACCCCCGAAGGCCTCGGCAAAGCCTGAACGGAAGCGGCTCCCGGGCCTGACTCCCGATTCGCCCGTGTCGGCTTTGGGCCCAACGAAGCCTGATGTGACCCGGCTGCAAAAGATCGGCATCGAGACGGTCCACGACCTTCTCTACCACTTCCCGAAGCGCTACCACGATTACTCCGAGGTGCGGCCGATCGCCAGCCTGGCGTTCGGCGAAGAGCAGACGGTGATCGCCGAAGTGTGGTCGGCCAAGGCGGTCATGATCGGCCGCAAACGGCGCGGCGCCGAAGCGATCGTCGGCGACGACTCGGGCACGATCCGCGTCCTCTGGTTTGGCCAGCCATGGGTAGCCAAGCGGCTGAAAACCGGAACGAAGGTCGCGCTCAGCGGCAAGATCGGCTCGTTCAAGGGCCGTATGCAGATGCAGAACCCGGAGATCGAGTCGCTGGACGACGAGGCGATCTTCACCCGCCGCTTTGTGCCTGTCTACCGCAGCACCGACGGTCTCTACATGAAGACGCTTCGTGACCTCGCCCGCCTGGCCGTCGATTCCTGCGCAGCGGGCGTCCCGGAGACCCTCCCGGACAACGTGCGCGAGCGCCACGGCCTTATGGGCCTGTCCGAAGCGTTGCGGCAGATACACGCCCCGGAATCGCTCGCGGAGGCGGACGCGGCTAGGCAGCGCTTCGCCTTCGAAGAGCTGCTCTGGATCGAGATCGGTGTCGTCCGGCGGCGCCGCCAGTGGCAGGTCGTGGGCGGTGCGCCAGTGCTCTCGCTCGCAGCCGCCGAGCTCAGTGGCTTCATGGAGTCGCTGCCCTTCGAACTGACGAAGGCGCAGCGTAAGGCGATCGACGAAGTGCTGGCGGACATCGCCGATACCATACCGATGACTCGCCTGCTTGAGGGTGACGTTGGTAGCGGCAAGACGGTCGTTGCCGCCGCGGGATTGCTCGCCGCAGTCGCTTCCGGCAAGCAGAGCGCGATCATGGCCCCGACCGAGATCCTCGCCGAGCAGCACATGCGGACTTTCACGAGCATCCTCGACCCCGACTCGGCCGCCCCGGAGGCAGACGGTACATGGTTCCAGGAGTCCGGCGATGGCTTCCTCGTACTGCGGCCGCCGTACCTGGATCGGCCGGTGCGCCTCGCCCTCCTCACCGGCAGCTTGAAGGCCGCCGACAAGGCCGCCGTGCAGGAGGCGATCTCCCGCGGCGAGGTGGACATCGCCGTTGGCACGCACGCACTTCTGCAGGAGTCGGTCAAGTTCGCCGACCTCGGCCTGGCCGTGATCGATGAGCAGCACCGCTTCGGCGTCGAACAGCGCTCCGCCCTGCGCGAGAAGGGCGGCAGCCCGCACGTGCTCGTGATGACGGCGACGCCGATCCCGCGGACGCTGGCGCTCACCGTCTACGGCGATCTCGACATAACCGTACTCGACGAGATGCCGCCGGGGCGCCCGCCGGTGAAAACGTACTTCGTGCCTCCGCGCCGCCGTGACGAAGCTTCGCGCTTCATTCGGAAGAAGGTCGAAGAAGGGCGCCAGGCGTTCGTCATCTGCCCGCTGGTCGAGGAGTCGGAGACGATCGAGGCGAAGGCGGCAGTGCAGGAGTACGAGCGCCTGTCGCGGGACGAGTTCCCGGACCTCCGTCTCGGCCTGCTGCACGGCCGTATGTCCGGCGGCGAGAAGGAGGCCACGATGCGGGCTTTCCGCGATCACGAACTCGACATCCTCGTTTCCACCTCGGTCGTCGAGGTCGGAGTCGACGTGCCGAACGCAACCGTGATCCTGATCGAGGGCGCGGACCGCTTCGGACTCTCGCAACTGCATCAGTTCCGCGGCCGCGTGCGCCGCAGCAAGGAGCAGGCCTACTGCTTCCTCGTTTCGGAGACGCAGTCCGAGGAGGCGATGGAGCGCCTGCAGATCATGGAGACGACCGACAGCGGCTTCGACCTGGCGGAGCACGACCTGCGCCTGCGTGGCCCGGGCGAGTACTTCGGCAAGCGCCAGTCCGGCATGCCCGACCTGCGCGTCGCCCGGCTCACGGACGTCGAGCTGATCGAGGAAGCCCGGAGCGAGGCAACGCGCATCCTCGACGAGGACCCGGAGCTGGAAGACCCGTCGCACGCCGCCCTGCGCGAGAACGTCAGCAGGCTGTGGGACCGGCTCACCTCGGACGTGTCGTAGCGCTTGCGGCGCGCCTGGGCTAGAATTCCCACGTGAAGCGTCCGCCTCAGGCGGGCGTTCGCGTTTTGAAGCCATGATCAAGAACGAGATCGGGCAGCTGGTTCAGGCCGCCGTACGCAAGGCTCAGGAGGCCGGCGACCTGCCCGCCGCCGCCATCCCCGACGCCCCCATTGAGCGGCCGCAGCGGCCAGAGCACGGCGATTACAGCACGGGCCTCGCCATGCGCATGGCCCGCGCCGCCCAGATGAGCCCGCTCGACATCGCGAAGACGATCGCCAAGCACATCGATGACGAGTCGCAGAACGGCGTCTTCGCCGCGATCGAGGTGGCGCCGCCGGGCTTTATCAACTTCCGTCTCTCTAAGGCATGGCTCGCCGCGCAAGTGGACACGATTCTCGCCGCCGGCCCGGAGTTCGGGAACATCTCACTCGGGGCGGGCACGAAGGTGCAGGTCGAGTTCGTCTCCGCCAATCCCGTTGGGCCGATCCACGTCGGCAACGGCCGTGGTCTCGCCCTGGGCGACACGCTTGCGCGGGCGCTCGCGGCGGCTGGCTTCGAGGTCGAGCGCGAGTACCTTGTGAACGACGCCGGTACCCAGACCGATATCTTCGCCGACACGCTCTACGTCCGTTACCAGCGGCTCTTCGGCCGCGAGGTGGAGATGCCAGAGGGCGGCTACCCCGGCGAGTACATGATCGACCTGGCGAACGCGCTCAAGGACGAGTTTGGCGACTCGCTCCTGCGGCCGGAAGGCGAACCCAGGCCACCCGAAGTGCACGAACGCGGTGTCGCCCTGATGCTGGAAAACATCCGCCAGGACCTGGACGCGATCGGCGTGCAGTACGACAACTGGTTCTCGGAGCGCTCGGTCTACGAGGACGGTACGTACGACAAGGCGATGGCCGTGCTGCGCGAACGCGGCTTCGTCTCCGAGCGGGAAGGCGCAGTCTGGTTCGTCTCGTCGTCGCTGGGTGAGGAGAAGGACAACGTCCTTGTGCGCTCCTCCGGCGCGCCGACGTACTTCGCCTCCGATATCGCCTACCACTACAACAAATTCGTGACCCGGGGCTTCGACCGCGTGATCAACATCTGGGGCGCCGACCACCAGGGCCACGTGCCGCGCATGAAGGCCGCCGTCTCCGCGCTTGGCGTCGACGCCGATCGGCTCGATATCATCATCTACCAGCTCGTCACGCTGAAGCGTGGCGACGAGGTCGTCCGCCTTTCGAAGCGCGCCGGCGAGATCGTCACGCTGCGCTCCCTCGTCGACGAAGTCGGTGCCGACGCCACGCGTTACAACTTCGTGACGCGCGCCGCCGACTCGCACATGGAGTTCGATATCGAGCTGGCCAAGCGCCAGAGCGCGGAAAACCCCGTGTACTACGTGCAGTACGCCCACGCCCGCATCGCCGGCATCCTCACCCAGGCCGCCGAACGCGGGATTGACTTCGCGGACGGCGACGTCGGCCTGCTCAATGAGGACGCCGAGCTGGACCTCGTGCGCAAGATGCTGCGCCTGCCCGAACTGATCGAGCAGATCGCGCTCAGCAACGAGCCGCACCAGCTCCCGTACTACGCCACTGAGATGGCGACCGCCTTCCACGACTTCTACGAGAAGTGCCGCGTCCTCGGCGACGACGAAGCGCTCTCGCGGGCCCGCCTGAAGCTCGTCTCCGCCGCCAAGGCCGTCCTCGCGCGCAGCCTCGACCTGATGGGTATGAGCGCGCCAGAGCGCATGTAGCGTGGCCGATCTGCCAGCCGCGAAATCAGGAGCGTCGGCGCTGGATGTCGCCCGGCAGGCGGCGCGTGCGGCGGCGGAGATCATGCTCGCCGCCTACAAGCTCCC